>CALQKQ020000429.1 GCA_943331195.2 Akkermansia muciniphila
GACAACCAACGACAAGGTTCCGATGTTCGGGCTGATGGACCAGGTGATTTCAGTGCCTGCGGGCACTTCGGGGGCGAGACTGACGGTCTGCACCTCATTTGGGCAGGTGGCAGGGTTTTGGACGGCGATGCACAGCTCCAGTGAAGTGATTTCCAAATTGAAGGAGCAAGTGCTGGTGCAGCTATTGGCGTTGGTGACGACTAGGCGAACGACGCCGGATTTGGCCGCGCTATCAATGATGAAGGTGAGATTCGCGGTACCGTCTCCGACGGCCATGGGGTTTCCGCTCATGTCGTATTCCACCGACCAGGCGTAGCTATTGCCACTAACGGCAGGGGCCTGGAAGCTGACGGGCTGTCCGGCGATAGCAATGGGGCTAAGCAGAGTGATGTCGCAGCTGGGTTTTGGATTGACCTTGAGGACAACATCGTCGGTTGCGGTGCATCCTTTGGTTGTTTTGACGGTCAAACGCAGCGTCGCGGAGGGGGAGCTTACCGAAGCAGTAGTGAGGAGATTGCTGGCGTTGGCGATGGTGGCAGTGCCACTGAGGACCGACCAAGTGGTCGAAAGGATCGAGTCGCCAGGGCTGGTGGTGGCACTGCCGGAGAGCGCGAAGGAGGTTCCGGTACCGGTGGCGCAGACCGTCTGATCTGGTCCGGCATTGGCAATCCCCAAGGACAGGCTAACCTGCTGGGGACTCATCACGTCCTTGAGCTGGGAGGACGGCGACTGCGAGACCTTGGTTTTGATGAGGAGGGTTTCGATGCCAAGGCTGAGGCAGGGGTCGAAACTGGAAACCAGGGCTGTCAGGTTGACGGCGACTTCGGCGAACTGGTTCTTTTTGTAGGTGGTGGCTCCGCCGAACACGCCGTAGGGCACGCTGACGTCGCCGCCGTTGACGGCCCCATAAACCTGGGCGGGCGTCTTGCCGATGATGCCGGAGGTCGCGTCAAAGTAGTCGTAGGACGTTCCGGAGCTTTTCCACTGCCAAACGGTAAACTCGGGATTGGTGCCGCCGCCGACGAAGCTAAAGCTCAGGGTGAAATCGTTGACGGTGCGACCGCCCTGAGTCCCGCTGCTGCTCAGCTTCGGCTTCAGGGTGACGGGATCGACCGTGGAGGTGACGGCTTTTTGGAAGAACTCGAAGTCGATGTAGGAGTCGCCATTATTGCTTAAGCGGTCCCCGGAGACGATGACCCAGGTGTTCCCCGTGTTATCGGTGGTGAAGTGGATGAGGGCGTTTTCGATGTCGTTTTTGTCGGGAGCCGTTTGGAATCCAAAGTTCCAAGTGCTGGGGTTGTCATTGAACTTGTCGCCGGTGCCGGTGAAAATGACGTCGGCGGAGGAGTTGTAGGGATCGATCAGGTGGAAGGTGGTGGCTGGATTGAGGGGGGCGCCAGTCGAGGACAAGACGCCTCCGCCGGTGCCGGTGGAAGCAAGCCAATCGCCGATGGAACCATCGGCGAGGAGGTTTCCGTCGATGCCAAAGCCGCCGGCGGGCGGGCTTACTGGCGCCGTCCCAGAGGGGGGCAGCACGGGCCCGGGGGGCGCGGCAAAAAGGGCAGGAGCTAGGAGGCTGGTGAGGAGCAGGAGCCGCAGGGATTGCCAGGCGGAGCTGAGATGGCGGGGGATTTTTGGGCGCCGCGCCGTCCTGGCTGGGGGGGAGGTATCGACCACTGGGGGCGATTTTAGAGCTATTGGGGAGTTCATGGGGATGGATGTAGGTTTTTTGGGGGTCGTTTGGGGTTTCGGGGCGAAGGTCTTAGGGTTGCCGGGAGGCACCGTTGACGGCGCTGCGGCAGGGCCAGGAGGGCCTTGCTATCTGATAGGAGAAACCCGCTGTCGGCCGAGTTGGCTTGGGCGGGCCGGGGAGCGGGCCGGGGTGGCGCGGGCGCGGCCTTCCTTTTTAGGGAAACCGGCGCTGAGGGCCCTTTTTTTGGGGCTAGGGATACTGTTGACGCAAAGCAGGCGTGTTCCTATGAGCTTGATCCTTGATGGCTGCTGCGATCCTTGCGCGGCAGGCATAAGCTCTTGTCGGCAGCTGCGGCGCGCCCTTAGTGTGGGAGCGAGTAAGGTTTTTGCCAAAGCCTCCAAAAAGCCAAGGTCTATTTAATGATTGAGTTATCATCAATAGATTGTTTTGGAAAATAGCTGAAGCGAAGGTGCCGTCGAACTGCGGTGGCGGCGTTTTTTGCCGCTGCCGATGGGGGTCGGCAGGCGTTTTGGGGTATTCCACTGCCTCGCGCGGCCTCGCCTGAGGGCGGCGAGCTGGCTGGCTTGTGTGGAGTCAGCGCAGCTCTGGCTGGGGGAGGAGGAGCGGCGGCGGGCGGTTTGGGGTGGAAGGTTGGGGTCATGTGGGGGATTAGGGTGGGTGGTTTGCATTTTTGGCATTGCTGCGGACAGCAGGGCCGCAAAGCCTGGAGGGCTGAGCGGCTTGCTGATGGGGCCCCGCAGTGGAGCGGGTTGGTGGCTGCGGGTAGGGGTGAGAGCCGGGGTGGAAAAGGCCGCAGCCTTCCTTTTCGGGAGATCCCGGCGGGCGATCGTTTTGATCTGCCTAGGCCATATTTAACACAGGCGGGCTGTGTTCCTATGAGCTGGTTCCTTGGACGTTGCCTGCGGTGTATGCGCGGCTGCTATAAGCTCGCATCGCGATCATTGATATGATCTGGCTTTAGGTCAGGATAAGGCTTTTTCGGAAGTATATGCAAAAAGATCAGGAGATCTTTAAGGAATCCCTTTGTGGATCATGAGGCTTTATTGTCCACAAAAAGACTTACTTAGCATGAAGCGAGTTGCTTTGATGCTGGCGGGGGCCCGCGCCGCAGCGGCCAGCGATGTGCGGGGTCAATGACAGCCTCGGCGCTAGGTTCCCTGGGGGAGTGCTTTGGCGACTTGGCGCGGGGGACTGGGGCGATGGACTGGGGAATGTGGGCGTCTTGGGTGGGGATGTTGTCGAAGGCCTTTTCGCCTAAAATCGTGAGTTGAGTAAGGTATTCGGTGGTCGCGGAGCGTTCGCGCGGGAGGCTTTCGCTTGGCGCGTGGCCTTTTTGGGGGCGGCCGCGCTGGCACCCCTGGCGAACTGTCTGATTCGCCGTTATGGCGCCCCTACAGGGCTCACATTCCTTTTGGTGCTGAAAAAACCCAGGGCGTGGCCCTGGGCTGAGGGATGATGGCCCGTTGGGCCAATGAGGTGTCCACGGTGCTGATCTCGGACCTTGCCCTGGGCTACACTTAGGGTGCCCCGTTGGGGCGCAGCAAACCAGGGCGTGGCCCTGGGCTGAGGGATGATGGCCCGTTGGGCCAATGATTGTGCGACGACAATGATAAGTGACCTTGAGGCCAAAGAAAACGGCTCTTTCCCCGTGATTATCAGGAAAAAGGGCCCTCTAGTCAGCTTTTGACTCCTGGTTTTAGGTTTAGGGGACGCGTCCTTGTGGATGCTGGGGGGACGTCGGGTGGCTGGAGTGGAGCGGCGGCGGCGCAAGGGAAAACCCCTACAC
>CALQKQ020000430.1 GCA_943331195.2 Akkermansia muciniphila
CGGGCGCGGGCGTCGTTGCGGGCGGCGCGGGAGCGGATTTCGATGCAGGCGGGGCCCTGGGTGGCATCAAAGGAGATGCTCATGTGGAGCTGGTAGTCTTGGGAGAGGGACCAGAGCAGTTGGCGGCGGGTGAGGGCCAACTTGTCGATGAAAACGTTGGGGTTTTCGCTGGGGACTTGTTTGACGCTGTAGTTGATGCCGCGGAGGCAGGGTTGCTGGGTGACTTGGCTGAGGGGGATGTCGTACATTTGCACGCGCACGGGGGTGTCGAGCCAGCGGTTGAGGGGGGCGTAGCGGGAGAGGAGAAATTCGGGGGGAACCACGGCCATGGGGTCGGCGGCGTGGTATTGAGGATGGGGGTCGAAAATGCCGCAGGCAGGAAGGCCGAGCAGGGCCAGGGCGGCGAGCAGGTGGACGGGAGAGAACTTCATAGCGAGGTAAAAGCGGAAACGGGGCTGGGGAGTGAGCGCGGAAACGGGGAGCGGACAAGGGCTGGTTTGGCACCGTGCGCCTTTTCAGACTCCCTGGGCGGCGGAATGTTGAAGGAAAAATGGGCGGACTTGCGGCGGTCGGGGCTGCGCCCGCAGCGGTGGAGCCAGGGATCAACCCGGGAGGAATGAAATGTCAGACAGATCGAAAATCTTATTGATGTTGACAAGTTCGCCGATGCGACGCAGATCTGAGGGAAGTGCGAGGAGATGAAGGCGGGCGGTTCGCCCCTTGTGCTGCGGGATTTTCCTCAATGGCCATGGCGCTTTTTTTTCATAAATGGTTTCGGAAAGGCCGTGAGGCGGAGGCGGCGAGCGCGGTGTTGCCGGAGTCCCGGGCGGTGCTTCCGGTGCTGGCACCGCTGGCAGGGGCGCGGTCGGCGTTGCGGCCTCTGGTGGTGGGGACGGCTGCGCCGCAGGGTCGCGTCGTGGCAGGGGCGGCACCTTTTCAGGCGGTGAGTCCTTTTGCGGTGGTGGCCGGGCCTGAAGGGGGAGCGGGCGGGCGGGCGGCGGCTGAGCCGAGGGTCGGGGGGGAGGCCCTTCCCAGTGGGCCAGGGGCTGATGGAACGGGGGCGGGGGGAATGGTGGAGTTGCGTTTGCGTGCGGTGTTGCGCGACGCCGACGCCGCGCGCTTGGGGTTTGCGCCGGGGAATGTGCCGGAGAGCGTGATGGTGTCGTTGGCGGTGGATCGCTTGGCGGGGCAGGTGGCTTTGGGTCGGGTGGAGGTGGGGATTGATGAAATCAGGCGCGGGGTGGCCGCGAAATTTCGGCCGGCCTTTGCCCGCGCGGCGGAGGATTTGCGGGTGGTGATTCCGCTTTCGGAAGTGTTCCCGCAGCTGCCGGAGTCCGCGCGGCCGGGTTTGGCACCAGTGGCGGCACCGGTGCGGGGTGGTTTTGCGACGCCTTTTGCGGCGGCGGGCGAGGAGCCGGAAAACGGGGGGGTGGCAGCATTGCCGGCGCTGCTGCCGCGATCGGGCTTGCTGTCGCGGGCGCCGGGGAGTGGCCTGAGTTCCGCCGGGCCGCGCCCTGGGGCCGTGCTGCGGTCGTTTCCCAAGCCGGCGGGGTCGGCGGCGGGGGTGTCATCGCTGTCGGCGGGGTCGGATGGGGAGGCTGCGGGGCGGCTGGAGGGGCGCTTGGCTTCCCTGTTGTCGGGTGGGGGGCGCATCGGTGGGGGGAGCGGTGCGGCGGCGCTGGCAGGGGGGGATGATCTGGGGGCTTCGTTCTCGGCGGCGGCGCTGCAAGCGGAGCCTCCGCCTCGTCCGGGGTCGACGCGCTTTGCGACGGCGGAGCGGACGGTTCAGGGGCCGGAAGGGGGAGGGGCGGTGGAAGACTTGAGTTTTGGCTGGGTGAGCGACCTGAGTCAGGTGGTGCTGCGCGCGGTGCTGGGCACGGATGAGGAGCTGAGGGTGCAGGACATCGTGGATCGCTGCGCGGGCTTGGAGGGGATCAGCGCTTGCGTGCTGCTGCGGCCGGACGGCGCGGTGACGAGCCAAGGTTTGGCGGATGCGGCGGCCTTTCAGGCGAGTGCGGTAAAGACGAGGGATTCCCTGGAGGCTTTGGCGGAGCCATTGGGCCTGGGGGCAGGGGGCAATTTCACGCTGCGCAGCGATTTGGGGGTGCGCTCCTTTTTCATGGAGCCGGGGCTTTGCCTGGGCGTTTGGCATGAGCGGCCCGCCTTCAGCGGGGGCACTCGGGAAAAGCTCATCTTGATTGCGCGGGAACTGGCTCGCCTCTAATGGAATCGCGGGGCGCTCGTCCTCTTTTTTCCCTATGGCCGTCATCAATCACGACAAGCGCGAGGTGACCTTCAAGTTGGTCTACTGCGGCACCCCGATGGGCGGGAAAACGGCCAACTTGAGCTATATCCACCGCAACATGGGTGCGGAGCGGCGCGGCGAGTTGGTGTCCCTGGCGACGGCGCAGGACCGGACCTTGTTTTTTGATTTTTTGCCGGTGCACACGACTTCGATCCATGGGTATCGCACCAAATTCATGATTTACACGGTGCCCGGCCAGGTGGGCTATAGTGCCACCCGGCAGATGGTGCTGCGCGGTGGCGACGGGGTGGTTTTCGTGGCGGATTCGCAGCTGGACCGGATGGAGGAAAACCTGGTGGCGTGGCAGGGCATGCAGCGGAATCTGGCGGACAATGGGATGGCGTTTGCGGAATTGCCGGCAGTGTTGCAATGCAACAAGCGGGATCTGCCGGATGCGGCGCCGCTGCCTTATCTGGAGTATTTGCTCAATGCGGGGCCGCGGCGGCTGGCGGTCTTTCCCGCGTGTGCGCTGAGTGGGGTCAATGTGTTTGCGACCTTGAATGCCCTTGCTCAGGAGGTGCTGCACCGCTTTCATTATGGCAGCGCCTCGCCTGGTCCGCGCTCTGCTTGAACTTGCCTCCATGGATGCTCTTCCTCCTTCTTCTGGCCGGGTCCTCCACTTAGGTGCGGGGCTAATTCAGCAATTTCACCAGATTTTGGCCCGGTACATGGAGGACTCGCAGGTGCGCTACAGCGCGTTGTTGGAGGAGAGCGGCACGGTTTGCGCGGAATCTGGGGATGCCGCTTTGCGCGACGCCGGCGAGACCGGAGCGCTGGCTGCGGGGGCCTTTGCGGCGCTGCAAGCGGTGGCGCGGCGCTTGGGCGACGGCACGTTTGAGGGCCTTTTTCACGAGGGCAAGGTGCGCCAGTTTAGCTTGGTGCCGGTGACCCCCCAATTCATGCTGCTGAGCGTCTTTGAGGCTCCGGTGCGCTTTGGCGTGGTGAAAGTGTGCGCCGCTAAAGCCGTGGCGCGGCTGCAGGAGCAAATCGAAACCATGCCCATCACGGGGCGCGGAGTGGTGGAGGGGGGGCTTCCAGGCGATTTTGCCCAGGAAGCGGCGGCGCTTTTCCGTCAGGCTTGACAGGTTGGGACGATTTGGGACGTCGCGGGGTCGCCGGTCCGCTCAGGCGGCGTCGAAATTGTGGAGCCAGCGCCAGACGGTGCGGTATGGTTTCGCGATTCCATGGGCCTCC
>CALQKQ020000431.1 GCA_943331195.2 Akkermansia muciniphila
CAAGGCCGCCGCCGCCGCCGCCGTCCCCCCCGTCGCCAGCACGTCATCCACCACCCACACCCGCTCCCCCGGAGCGATCGCATCCGCGTGAATCTCAATCTGGTTGGATCCATATTCCAAATCATAGGCCACCCCCTCCGTCTTCCAGGGCAACTTCCCCGGCTTGCGCACCGGAATGAACCCGCAGCCCAAACGGTCCGCCACCGCCGCCGCAAAAATAAACCCCCGCGCATCAATCCCCACAATTTTCACCACCCCCTGCCCCGCCACCGTCTCCACCAGCGCATCAATCGTCAGCCTAAACAAAGCCCCATCCGCCAGCATCGGCGTGATATCTTTAAAAACCACCCCCGGCGAGGGAAAGTCCGGCACATCGCGCACCGCCGCGCGCAGGGGGGAAAGATCGAGTTCAGCCATAGCGATCCAAGCTTGGGACCGCTTCCGCCCCCGCGCAAGCCCGCCGCCGCCCCGTTCAAATCTGGCTCCCAATGAAAGCCAACAACTCCGCCCGCCCCGCCCCCGTCTCCGAAGAACAGCGGAACACCTCCGGCATTTCCGTCTTCCATTCCGCCAGCGCCGCCCCAAAAGCCGCAATGTTTTTCGCCACCGCAGACGGCTTCAGCTTGTCCACTTTGGTGAACACCAACACATAAGGCACCCCGCAACCCGCCAACCAACTGACAAACTCCAAATCAATCAAATGCGGCTCGTGCCGCGAATCAATCAATACAAAAACCCGCCGAATCACCGGCCGCTTCAACAAAAATCCCGTAATGATATCCGCAAATTTCTCCTGCGCCGCCTTCGACACCCTCGCATACCCATAGCCCGGAAGGTCCACCAAGCGCCACTGCTCGTTGATCGTAAAAAAATTGATCAACTGGGTGTGCCCAGGCCGCGCCGAGACCTTGGCCAAGCCCTTGCGCCCCGTCAGCAAGTTGAGCAGCGAGGACTTACCCACGTTGGAGCGCCCAATAAACGGAAACTCCGGCAGGCCCGGCGTCGGGCACCCCGTCACGTCAGGCGCACTCGTGTCAAAATCGGCAGATCGAATTCTCATGGGCAAAAAGCAAAAAGTTAGTAGCCGAGCAAGCGGCAGGTCGTCTCCTCCTCCACCGCGCGGCACTGCCGGTATCCCGGCCCCCGCCCGGGCAAGGTGGCGCGGAACGCCTCCCTCGCCTCCCCATCCGCAAAGTCCAGCCCAATCAAAGCCCGCCCAATCCGCTCCCCCGATTGCCGGTAGTTAAAATAACAAAAACTCGCCCGCCCGCGCACCACCCGATCCAAAAAATCGTGCAGCGCCCCAGGCCGCTCATAAAAATCCAAACGCAAAAAAAGCGGGTAGCCCAGCAAATCGCCCCGCAGCGGAATCGCCCGAAATTGCACATCCACCGCCCCCGTCAACTCCTGCCACGCCAAGCCCGCCCCATCCAACCTCCCCGGCAGCGCCTCCAGCGCCTCCCGCGTCCCCCGGTCCTCCCCAGTCACCGTGAAAATCGGCCACGCCTCCTCCCGGTCCGACTTCCCATATTGAAAATCCGCAATATTCAATCCCCCAAAGCACCCATCCAGCAAAGCCAACATCGCCCCTTGCCGCTCCGGAATCCGAATCCGCAGCGTCCGCGAAGCCAAGGCCTCCACCCCCGCACTCTGCGCAATCACCCCCAACTGCTGAAAATCAATGTTGGCCCCGCACAGCACCACCAGCACCTTCCTCCCCGCCCACCGCTCCCGCTCCCGCAGCAGCCCCGCCAACCCCATCGCCCCAGAGGGCTCCGAAACCGCCCGTAGCCCCTCCCATAACACCCGCATGGCCTGCCCAACCTCCCGGTTCGTCACCGTCACCACCCGATTCAAAGTCTCCCGGCACACCGCAAACGGCAACTGCCCCACCTGTCGCACCGCCGTCCCATCGCAAAATAAATCCACCTCCTCCAGCGCCACCGGCCGCCCCGCCGCCAGCGCCGCCTTCAAGCTCGCCTGACCCTCCCCCTCCACTCCGACAATCTCAATCCCCGGCCAATACATCCGCAGCCAACACGACACCCCCGCCGCCATCCCCCCGCCGCCCACTTGCAAAAACACCCCATCAAACGGCCCCTCTCCACTCAGCACCACCTCGTCCGCCAAGGTCCCCTGCCCCGCCATCACCTGCACATCGTCATAGGCATGGATATACACCGCCCCCCGCGCCGCCTCATCGCGCCGCGCCGCCACCACCGCCTCATCATAGCTGTCTCCCACCAGACACACCTCCACCCACTCTCCTCCGTGACGCCGCACCGCCTGCTGCTTCACCACCGGCGATGACCGCGGCATATACACCCGCGCCTTCACCCCCAACTGCCGCGCCGCCAGCGCCACCCCCTGCCCATGATTTCCCGCCGACGCCGTCACCACCCCGCGCCCCCGCTCCTCCGCCGTCAATACCGCCATCCGATTGGCCGCCCCGCGCCACTTGTAAGCCTTAATCGCCGTCACATCCTCCCGCTTCACCCAAATCTCCGGCCCCTCCCCCCCTAACTCCAAACGCTCCAGCGGCGTCACCCGCCCAAAGCGCTGCACCCGCTCCCGCGCCCACAAAATCTCCTGCCGCAACCGCCCCATCAGCGACTTCTCATCCTGCTCCATATTTTTCCTCTCCGCCACCCCCTCCCCTCCCGCAAGCGCAGAACCCCGCAACTCCCCGCCGAATCTGTTTGCCGCGCCCGCCCTTCTCCCCTACTAGCTGCAACCTCCTTCCTGCCCCCAACGCCACCCCCTTCCCCCCTTCCCCACCATGATCCCGCGCTACGCCGTCAAAGGAAAAATCGGAGACGGCGGCCTCGGCGAAGTCTACCTCGCCACCGATACCCAACTCGACCGCGACGTCGCCCTCAAACGCGTCAAACCCCCAGAATCCGGCAGCCTCGCCGCCCTCCACCAAGACCTCATCCGCGAAGCCCGCACCCTCTCCTCCCTCCAACACCCTCACATCGTCACCATCTACGACGTCGGCCAAGACGAACACGGCCCCTTCGTCGTCATGGAATACCTCAAAGGCGAAACCCTCGACCAAGTCATCCAGCGCGGTGCCCTCACCGTCCCAGACTTCCAAGAAGTCGTCGCCCAGTCCCTCGAAGGCATGATCGCCGCCCAAGACCTCGGCCTCGTCCACCGCGACCTCAAACCCAGCAACCTCATGGTCGTCTGGCTCCCCAGCGGCACCTTCCAAATCAAAATCCTCGACTTCGGCCTCGCCAAATTCTCCCGCACCGCCTCCAAACAAACCGAAGACCATGAAGCCGGCATCATGGGCACCATCTTCTTCATGGCCCCAGAACAATTCGAGCGCCGCCCCCTCGACGCCCGCACCGACATGTATTCCCTCGGCTGCATCTTCTACCAAATCCTCACCACTCACTACCCCTTCAGCGGCCAAACCGGCCCCGACGTCATGGTCAGCCACCTCCAACACCAGGTGCACCACCTCGCCCAAGCCCGCCCCGACC
>CALQKQ020000432.1 GCA_943331195.2 Akkermansia muciniphila
CCTCGTCCTCCTCCCCGACGGCACCCACGACGGCCCCTTCACCGAAGAAGACCTCCTCGACCTCGTCGACGCCGACGAAATTGGCGCCGGCACCATCTGCGAACATCTCGAAACCAAAGCCCGCTGCCGCATCCGCGACCTCTTCAAAGTCATCCCTCCCCTCCCCCAGCCCCACCCAGACCCCACCAGCCTCCCCCGCTGGGTCCCCGCCCCCCTCCCTCCCCAACCTCCCCCCGCCCCGCCGCTCCCTCCCCCCCAGCGCACCGTCTATCTCGGCCACCCCAGCCTCTGGCTCTACTGGCGCAGCCTCCTCCTCGCCGCCTGCCTCCTCAGCGCCGCCTGGTACGCCGGAACCTGGCCCGGCGGCGGCTGGTGGCTCGCCATCGGTTGGCTCCTCGGCGGCTCCTCCCTCGCCCTCACCCTCCTGCGCCGCGCCTCCATCGAATACCTCATCACCACCCGCCGCATCGAAATCCAACGCGGCCTCCTCTCCAAAAGCTCCCAAGAAATCCGCCTCCCCGACATCCGCGCCATCCACCTCCACACCTCCGGCCTCCGCGGCCTCCTCGGCATCGGCGACCTCACCTTCGCCTCCGCCGCCAACGCCGCCGAAGACCTCGTCTTCCGCCAAACCCCGCGCGCCCACGCCCTCAAACAACAAGTCCGCCGCCTCCAAGACCGCGCCCCCTAAGCCCTTCCCCCTCCCCTTTCTTCCCCAGGAAGCGCCCTTTCCCCGCCGCCTTTCCTCCCTTACCCTCTCCTATGAAATGGTCCCTCAAACTAGGCCGCCTCTGGGGCATCGACGTCTTCCTCCACTTCACCTTCATCCTCTTCCTCGCCTGGGTCGGCTACGCCACCTGGGCCGGCCAGGGCCTCGGCGCCGCCCTCTCCATGGTCCTCCTCATGGCCTCCCTCTTCGCCTGCGTCCTCCTCCATGAATACGGCCACGCCCTCACCGCCCGCCGCTTCGGCATCGCCACCCACGACATCACCCTCCTCCCCATCGGCGGCGTCGCCCGCCTCGAATCCATGCCCAGCAATCCCAAACAGGAATTGCTCGTCGCCATCGCCGGCCCCGCCGTCAACGTCGTCATCGCCAGCGCCGTCGCCCTCATCCTCTACTTCCAAAAAATCCCTCCTCCCCTCTACCCTGCTAACCCCCTCGATGGCGGCCTCCTGTGGAACCTCCTCCGCATGAACCTCCTCATGATCCTCTTCAACCTCCTCCCCGCCTTCCCCATGGACGGCGGCCGCGTCCTCCGCGCCACCCTCGCCTTCCGCCTCCCCTACGCCAAAGCCACCCGCCTCGCCGCCACCGTCGGCCAAGTCATGGCCGTCCTCTTCGCCCTCTTCGCCCTCTGGCACGGCCACGCCACCCTCCTCTTCATCGCCTTCTTCGTCTGGACCGGCGCCTCCAACGAAGCCGCCGACGCCGAAGAAGACTCCCTCCTCGCCGGCCTCTCCGTCCGCGACGCCATGCTCACCGATTACCGATTCCTCTCCCCCACCGACACCGCCCAAAATACCGTCCAACTCATCCTCCACGGCTGGCAAGCCGACTTCCCCGTCACCCAAGACGGCCGCCTCGTCGGCATCGTCACCCGCCAAGACGTCGTCACCGCCCTCGAAGGCGGCCTCCCCTTCCTCCCCGTCTCCTCCTTCATGCGCCCCACCGACCGCCACTGCCAACCCCAAGACACCCTCGACACCTCCCTCAACCTCCTGCGCAGCTCCGGCCTCCCCATCCTCCCCGTCCTCGAAAACGGCTACCTCACCGGCCTCCTCACCACCGACAATATCCTCGAAGCCCTCCTCTTCCGCCGCACCCTCGCCCGCCGCCTCCCCCCGCTCCTCCCCTCCTAGTACTCCAAGCCCGGCCGCTCGCTTTACCCTTCCCCCCTCTCACCCCCCCTCATGGCTCGGACCTACCACCTCAAAACCAATACCTCCCCCCAGCTCCCCGACGTCGCTATCGATTTCGCCGCCGAACTCAACCCCCAACAACTCGCCGCCGTCACCGCCCCCCCAGGCCAGTGCCTTGTCATCGCCGGCGCCGGCAGCGGCAAAACCCGCACCCTCACTTACCGCGTCGCCTACCTCCTCAAAAACGCCGTCGCCCCCGAAAATATCCTCCTCCTCACCTTCACCAATAAGGCCGCCCGCGAAATGCTCGAGCGCGTCGATGCCCTCCTCCCCCACCAAACCTCCGGCCTCTGGAGCGGCACCTTCCACTCCATCTGCAATCGCATCCTCCGCCGCCACGGCGAACTCCTCGGCCTCTCCCGCCAATTCACCATCCTCGACAGCGACGACCAAAAATCCCTCCTCACCAAGGCCATCAAAGAAAGCGGCGTCGCCAAACAAGTCGAATCCGATACCGGCGAAAAATTTCCCAAAGCCCCCGTCATCCTCGGCCTCATCAGCCTCGCCGCCAATACCCAGCGCCCCCTCAAAGACATCATCGCCCGCGATTTTAGCAAGGACCCCGAATTCATCGCCGGCATCTCCCAGGTCGCCACTCGCTACACCCAGAAAAAAACCCTATCAAACTCTGTCGACTTCGACGACCTCCTGACCCTTACCCTAGCCCTATTTCAGGGAAACCCCTCCGTCCTCGCCCAGTACCAATACCAGTTCCAATTCATCCTCGTCGACGAATACCAAGACACCAATAGCCTCCAGGGCGCCCTCATCACCGCTCTCGCCGGACAACACGGCAACGTCATGGTCGTCGGCGACGACGCCCAAAGCATCTACGCCTGGCGCGGCGCCGACTTCCGCAACATCATCGACTTCCCCTCTCGCCACCCCGGCGCCCAAGTCTTCACCATCGAAACCAACTACCGCAGCGTCCCCGAAATCCTCTCCCTCGCCAACGACGCCATCAAGCTCAACGACAAACAATTCCCCAAAACCCTCCAGGCCAGCCGCCCCCCCGCCCGCCAAAAACCCGTCCTCGCCGCCCTCTACACCCCCCAAGAACAAGCCGCCTTCGTCTGCCAGCGCCTCCAAGAAATCCACGAAGAAGAAAATATCCCCTACTCCGAAATGGCCGTGCTCTACCGCGCCCACTTCCAAAGCATGGATGTCCAACTCCAGCTCACCTCCGAAGCCGTCCCCTTCCAAATCACCAGCGGCCTCAAGTTCTTCGAACTCGCCCACATCAAGGACTTCTCCGCCTTCCTCAAGTTCGCCGTCAACCCCCGCGACGAATCCGCCTTCGACCGCCTCGCCCAAATGCTCCCCGGCATCGGCGCCAACTCCGCCGCCAAAATGTGGGCCGCCTGGCTCCAAACCGAACCCGCCCGCACCGGCCTCCCCCCCCAGGCCTACTCCCCCCTCTTCGCCACCATCAAAGTCCCCCCCCGCGCCGAAAAAGACTGGCTCCAACTCGGCTACACCCTCGACGAATTCATCAAACCAGACGGCTCCCTCCACGACCCCCTCACCGCCATGACCAGCGTCATGGAA
>CALQKQ020000433.1 GCA_943331195.2 Akkermansia muciniphila
GATTGGGGGGAGCGATTTGGCGGCGTGCGGGTTTGCCATGGGAGACATGGTGATTGGGGAATTTGTGCGGGAGACGCCCCATGCGCAGCAGCAATACCAGGAATGGTTGGCGGATTATGGCAAGATTGAGGCCTATGTGGTGGTGGCGGATGAGGCCCGGCGCGGGGAGGCCTTGGGGATGGTGCAGGTGCTGCGGAGTGCGGGGGTGGCGGCGGACTATGCGTATGTGCCGACGAAGGTGGGGCGGCAGGTGCAGCATGCGGAGGCCTTGGGAGCGCGGGCGGCGCTGACGATTGGCAGTGAATATCCGGAGGTGCGGCTCAAGGATTTGCGCAGTCGCACGGAGTCGGTCATGGCGGCGGCGGAGGCGGTGGCGGCGGTGCGGGCCTTGTTGAGTGGGCCGGGGGAGCCGCCGTTGTTGGCGTGAAGGAGAAGGGGATTGCCAAGAGCGTCTGGAAGGGGCAGGTAATCGTTTAGCTGGTTTGTATGCTGGGAGTGTTGTCTGAGGAGAGTCGGGAATTAACCTTGCCGCCGGAGGAAATCGGGGCCGGGCGGGAGTGGTGTGCGCAGGCGGCGGGGCGGCCGTATTTCAAGAAGAAGCTGGGGGCGCTGACGGGGGGGCGGAAGGCCAAGCGGGTGGTGTTGGAGCAGGTGGCGGAAGCGGCGCAGGGGTTTGCGGCGGGGATGGTGCTGCATCACTTGGAGGCGGCGGGGTCAGCGCGGCGGGTGTGGGTGTTGGCGCGGGACCTCAAGGCGCAGGAGATTTTGTCGCAGGATTTGGCGACTTGGTGGGGGCCGACGCTGTTTTTTCCGGAGGCGGAGGAATTGCGCACGGAGGAGTCGCTGCCGGATTTGGAGTCGCAGGCGGAGCGCTTGGCTTTGTTGCAGCGCTTGGCGGAGGCACCGGCGGGGTTGGAGGTGGTGTTGTTGAATGCGGCGTCGTTGGCGGAGTTGGTGCCGCCGCCGCGGGGCTTGGCGGCGTCGCGGCTGACGTTGCGAGCGGGGCAAACCGTGGCCTTGGAGGAAGTGGTGGGGCAGTTGGCGGCGGCGGGCTATGAGCGGCAGGCGCAGGTGGGGGAGCGCGGTCAATTCGCGGTGCGCGGCGGCATTTTGGACGTGTATCCGTGGCAGAGCGAATGGCCGCTGCGGGCGGAGTTTTTTGATCGGGAGGTGGAAAGTTTGCGGACGTTTGATCCCGATAGCCAAGTTTCGGTGGGCAAGTTAGAGGAAGGGGTGATTTTGTTAAAAGTGGATGGAGGCGGGGCCGCCGAGGGGGGGCTGGTGTTGTTGGAGGAATGCATCGGCAAAGGGGACGTGGTGGTGGCAGTGCAATTGGAAGAGGATCGGCCGGGCGCTTCGGTGTGGATTGGGGCGGGGGCGGATCCGGCGGCGGTGGCGGTCGAGGACGCCAAGACGGCTTGTGAGGATTTGCCCATGGGGGAGTTTGACGCGGGCGACTTTGTGGTGCAGCAGGCGCGGCGGGCGGAGTTTGTCAGTCAGTTGCAGCGCTGGCACGGGGAGGGTTGGCGGGCGGTGATGTTTTTCAACAATGAGGGGGAGATTGAGCGGTTTCGCGAATTGATGGAGGAGGAGGCCTTGGAGCGGGAGGTGTTGGAGATTCATTTGGGGCGGGTGAGCCGGGGCTTCACGGTGCCGAGCGCGAAGTTGGCGGTGCTGAGCGATGCCGAAATTTTCGGGCGCTACCAGCATAGCCGGGCGCGCCGCTTGCTCAGTGGGGCGCGGCGCCAGCGCTCGCGCAAGGCTCCGCTGGATTTGTCAGACATCGCCGATGGCGACTTTGTGGTGCACCAGGAATACGGCATTGGAAAATACCGCGGGTTGATTCAGCGGGTGGCACCTAACGGGTTGGAGGAAGATGTCGTGGTGCTAGAGTATGCCAAGGAGAGTCGGCTGTATGTGCCGCTGCCGCAGGCTTGGCTGATCAGCCGGTATGTGGGGGTGGGGAAGCGCACGCCGGAGTTGAATGTTCTGGGCGACGGCCGCTGGAGCAAGACCAAGAAGGCGGCGGAGCGCTCGATTTTTGAGTACGCGGAGAACCTGTTGGGGATGCAGGCGCAGCGCCAGACGGGGAAGGGCTATGCGCACCCGCCGGACAGCCGGTGGCAGGGCGAGTTTGAGGGCAGCTTTCTTTACAAGGAGACGCCGGATCAGCTGCGCGCCATTGAGGACACCAAGCGCGACATGGAAGATGAGCGCGCCATGGACCGCTTGATTTGTGGGGACGTTGGCTTTGGCAAGACGGAGGTCGCGATCCGGGCGGCGTTCAAGGCGGTGATGGGCGGCAAGCAGGTGGCGATGCTGGCTCCGACTACGGTGTTGAGCCAGCAGCACTATCACAATTTGCGGGAGCGGTATTCTGATTATCCGATTCGGGTGGAAGTGTTGAATCGTTTCCGCAGTGCGGCGGAGTCGAAGAAGGTATTGGAGGCCTTGGCCTCGGGGGAGGTGGATGTGCTGGTGGGGACGCACCGGCTGATTTCCAAGGATGTGAAGTTCAAGAATCTCGGCTTGGCGATTGTCGATGAGGAGCAGCGCTTTGGGGTGAAGCACAAAGAGAAGTTCAAGGAGCTGTTTCACCTCGTGGATGTCCTGACGCTTTCGGCGACGCCGATTCCGCGCACGCTTTATATGGCTTTGATGGGGGTGCGCGACATGAGCACGATTGATACGGCACCGCCGAACCGGAGTCCGGTGGAGACGACGATTTGCGCCTACGACGAGCGAGTGGTGAAGCGGGCCTTGGAGCGCGAGCTGAAGCGGAAGGGGCAGGTTTATTTTTTGCACAATCGGGTGGCCACGATTGAGCGCACTGCGGCCAAGATCCGCGAGCTTTGCCCGCCGGGCACGCGGGTGGATGTGGGCCACGGCCAGATGGAGGAGGGGATGCTGGAGGATGTGATGAGCCGCTTCGTCAACGCCGAGACCGATGTCTTGGTGAGCACAACCATCATTGAAAGCGGCATCGATATCCCCAACGCTAACACCATCGTGATTGATCGCGCGGACCTCTTTGGGCTGGCGGATCTCTATCAATTGCGTGGTCGGGTGGGGCGGGCCGGGCACAAGGCCTACGCCTTTCTCATGATCCCGCGTTCGCAGATGACGACGGGGGATGCGCGCAAGCGGATCAATGCCATGAAGCAGTATACCGCGCTGGGTTCGGGCTTTAAGATAGCGATGCGCGACCTGGAAATCCGGGGGGCGGGCAATTTATTGGGAACGCAGCAGAGCGGCCACATCATTGCGGTGGGCTTTGAGATGTATTGTCAGATGTTGAAGTCAGCGGTCAACAAGCACCAGGGCAAGCGCGCGGTGGGCCGGGTGGAGACGGTGGTGTCGATTGACTTTGTGGCCTTCAACGAAGCCGCTTGGCTGGAGGCGAAGGATGCGAAATTGCCGGCTTTCATCCCTGCTAGTTATATCACCGAGCCGACCCAGCGCATCCCGGC
>CALQKQ020000434.1 GCA_943331195.2 Akkermansia muciniphila
CGCATACCAGGCCAGGGCCAGGCCCTGGGTAAGCCAAGGCCCCCGATCCCCGCGTTCTGAAGGCATCGCGCAAATTACCTGGAAAATGATGCGTGTTTGCGGTCACGTCAGCCCAAGCACCGGGCCACGCGCTGGTTTTCGGCACCCCAACGGGGCACCCTAAGTTTAGCCCAGGGCCACGCCCTGGGTTTTTTCAGCACCAAAAGGAAGTGAGCCCTGTAGGGGCGCCCTAACGGCGAGTCAGACAGTTCGGCAGGGGTGCCAGCGCGGCCGCCCCAAAAAAGGCCACGCGCGAGGCGAAGGCCACGCGCCAAGCGAAGGCCTCCCGCGCCAGGGTTCCGCGCCCAGCCAATATGATAGTCAACTCGCGATTTTAGGGTTATTCAGGAGGGAAAGGGCCGCGCCACAAACGATCACGCTGCGTGGGCGAGTGGTGCCCCGTCCCCATCGGTCGCGCTGGCGCTTTGCTGGCAAAGGGGCTCGAGAGGCGTCGCCGCTGAGCGGGTTCACCAGACACGAATTCGTGGGGGATTTTGACAACGGAAGGGACTCAGCCAACCGGTGAGCCTCCTGAGGCGAGGAAAATCGACGGCCCGCCGTTTATGGAGCTCTGGCTGCCAAGGCGGTGCGGCCCCGCAGATGGGGGCGAGCGCGACTCGACATGGTTGATACGGAGTGGAGTATCGCGGCCGCTTTTGCGGTGCTGGGGCTTGGGGGTCGGGAGGGCTTGAGCGCTCTCAGTTTGGAGGATCTCCGGGCATGCGCCGTCGCTTTGTGGAGCACCGCGAGGAGGTGGCCTCAAAGGGGAATGCGCGCAGGGCGGTAGCGGTGCCGAGCTTTACAGGCTCTTGTGAGCACCGTCGCACAGCGCGCCGTTGGCGCTGTGCTTGCAGCCGCAGAAGTACACCGGGCCGGTCTTTTCCGCCGTGTAGGCGATCGGTGAAAACGCCGACCCTTTGTGAGCGCCGTCGCAGAAAGGCTGGTTGGCGCTCTTGCCGCACGAGCACCAGTAGTACGTCTGACCAGCTTCAACTTGGGTGGGGATGGGAGACTTTTGGGCGATGACGGGGGTACTCATAAGGGAAAGGGATGCTTGCGTGGGCTTGGTTGGATCTAAGGAACTCAACCGAGCATGGCACTGAGTAATCCAGCTAACCCGACATGGGAAGGGTCATTTTCTAGGGCGCTCAAGGTACCGCAGACCGAGACGCGGTGCCTCCTCCGCCTGCCTGGCGGCAGGGAGGGGAGTTGGTGCCAAAGGCAGGGATTTGGCTAATCTCAATGAGCAGGAGGTGAATAGCCGCCGCCTAGCCCCCTCCTTTTCGTTCCTCAGAGGATGGGGATCCTGGAGATTTGTGCAAGATTAGCGCCTGCGACGGCCCTTGGCGATGAGATAGAGGCCCGCCAGCAAAGCCAGGCTGCCAAGAAGCAAGGGTAGCGGTATGATGCGGGACGTATCGGCGGTGGCGTGAAGGGGACCGAGGTCGACTACTTTGTCTGCGCTTGTGTCGAAGAAGGAGGGGAAGAGAATGGCGAAAAGGCCGCCGACGACAAGAGGAGCAGCAATGTGCACGCGGGGTTTCATGGGAACAGGGGCGGAGTGGGAAAGGGGGCGCGATGGAGTCTCCATCGCGGCGATGAGAAGTGAGCCGCAGACACATCAGTGGCGAAAGATGATTAAAATAGAATAAAAACTGCATGTCGTCTCTCAATTTCTTCGCAAGAACATTTTGGGATGGATCGGTGGCACCATTTCGCCAGGCCCTTTGAGAGGGGAGGAGTCAAGTGCTAGGTCGATTCACCCAGGGCCTAGGGCGCTAGACGAAGTCGATTTTTGGGGACTCCAAGGGTGTGGACGCCTTGGACTGCGGCCTTAGGGAAGGTGGAGCGAGGAGGTTGTCCTGATGGGCTGGCAGGGGAGTCGCGAGAGCGCCGATAGGCGATTTTCTGCGGCGGGCCAACGCTGCGGTCTCAGGTGTGGCTGGCCGACCAAAGAGGAAAGGGCGAGGATGCGCTTGGAGGGCTCAGCGGCCCCGTGGCTGGGGAGGAGGTTGACGGTTGGCCGAAGGGCTGGGGGCGCGGAGGCGGCTATCGGGGCGGTGCTCGCGTCTGCCGGACGTCCTGGGCTTCCGGTTTTTCCGAGGGGGACGGTCAGACGTTTCCCGGGGAATCATTTTCCGCTGAGCACGAAGCGAATGAGGCCATCGACGGTGCAGTGGGCTTCAATGGGGTGGCGCAGGGGTTGCTGCGCATTGAGTTGATAGGTATTGCGGCGACCTTCGCGCTTTCGGGTGAGGAGTCCGGCGGCGACGAGTTCGGCTACGATTTTTTGGACGCCTCGTTCGGTGATGCCCACGTGGAGGGCGACCTCCCGCAGGAGCATTTCCGGCTGCTCGGCGAGGCAGAGCAGGACATGGGCATGGTTGGTGAGGAAGGTCCACTGTGCTGGGGCCAGCGGGGGAGCGGCTTGGGGCAAAGATTGCATGTTGACTTATTCGGGAATCAGGATACACGAATCTTGGTTCGCGTATTCGCTTTCTGGCATTGTTCTCCCAAATGGGTTTGGGAGCAAGCTCAAACACCCCCTGCACCCCTATGGAAATCCTGCCCGCCCTTGCCTCCAGTTTGCTGACGCCGATGGTGTTGGCCTTTGCGCTGGGGGTGCTGGCTTCGCTGGTGCGAAGCGATTTGAGAATTCCGCCGGATGTCTATGCTGGGCTGAGCATTTATTTACTTTTGGCGATTGGGCTGAAAGGGGGCATGAAATTGGACGGGGTGGCGTTTGGGGAGGTGTGGAAGCCGCTGGCGGCGGCGGTGGGGTTGAGCTTGGCGACGCCGGTGTGGTGCTTTTGGGTATTGCGCCAGGGTTGTCGGTTGAGCGCGGCGAATGCGGGGGCCATCGCGGCGCACTACGGGTCGGTTTCGGCGGTGACGTTTGCGGCGGCGCTGGCTTATCTTGAAAAAAATGCGGTGCCGGTGGAGGGCTATTTGTCGGCGCTTCTGGCGCTGATGGAGGTTCCGGCGATTGTGGTAGCGATCTTGTTGGCGCGCCGGGCACTGGGCGCGGAGGGCGCGGCCAATGAAGGGGTGGGAAAAGTCTTGCACGAGTTGATGACGGGCAAGGGGATCTTGCTTTTGTTGGGTGGAATGGCCATCGGGTGGCTCTCGGGAAAGCCAGGGTATGCCCAGGTGGCACCGCTTTTCGATGCCCCGTTCAAGGGGGTGCTGACCTTATTTTTATTGGAAATCGGCCTGGTTACGGGGAGGCATCTGGCTGATCTCAAGGCCGTGGGCCTGCGCCTGGCGTTGTTCGCCCTCGTCATGCCGCCGCTGCACGGGCTGCTCGGGGTGCTGCTGGCCAACATGGCGGGCATGAGCGTGGGTGGGGGCACGGTGTTAGCGACCTTGGCGGCGAGCGCCTCCTACATTGCGGCTCCGGCGGCGGTGCGCCTGGCG
>CALQKQ020000435.1 GCA_943331195.2 Akkermansia muciniphila
ACGTCGGCGCGGACTTCGACGGAGTCCCAGCCTTGCATGATGGGGTATTGGATTTCGTGGAGGCGGACTTCGCTGCCGGCTTCGATGCGATTGCGGAAGTCTTCGCGCTGGAGCATTTGTTGGAGGGTGACGCGGCTGTTGAGGCGGACGACCTCGGAGAAGGTCATTTGGCTGAACCAGGTGCCGTTGTGGACGATTTCGGTGCGGTCGCGGTCGAGGATTTTGAAGACTTGGTCGGTGTAGGTGCGGGCGTTGGCGAGGATTTGCTCGTGGGTGAGGGGGGGGCGGGTGGCGGAGCGGCCGGAGGGGTCGCCGATCATGGCGGTGAAGTCGCCGATGATGAGGACGGCGGTGTGGCCGAGTTCTTGGAATTGGCGGAGTTTTTCCAAGGCGACGCTGTGGCCGAGGTGGAGGTCGGGCGCGGTGGGGTCGGCGCCGAGTTTGACGCGGAGGGGACGGCCGAGGGCGAGTTTTTCGGCCAGTTCTTTTTCGGAGTGGATCTGGATGGTGCCCCGCTTGAGGAGGGCGAGCTGGTCGGAAACGGAGTGCATGTGGGGGAGAGGGGCGGGGAGCATGGTTGGCACGGATGAGGCGGATCGCACGGGGATTTTTTGGTGGGCTGGGGAGCCTGGCGGGGCCGGGGCCACGAAGCCGTTGCGCGGGGGGGCGGGGCGTGGTTTAGCAAGATGAAGCTTTTTTTATGACGATTCCTCCTCACGTTGCGTTGCCGGTGATCCCGGTGGGTCCGCTGTCCCTGGACGGCACCAAGCCTCTCTTTATCTTGGGACCTTGCGTGATGGAGTCGGAGGCCTTCGTTTGGGACATGGCGCGGGCGATTCAGCAGGTGGCGGAGGAAGTGGGGGTGCGCTTTGTTTTTAAGGCTTCGTACGACAAGGCGAACCGGACGTCAGGCGGGGCGTATCGGGGGCCGGGCTGCGAGGCTGGCGCGGCGCTGCTGGCGGAGGTGGGCCGGGAGTTGGGGGTGCCGGTGACTACGGATGTGCATTCGCCGGAGGAGGCTCGGGTGGCGGGGAAATACGTCGATGTGTTGCAGATTCCGGCGTTTCTTTGTCGGCAGACGGACCTCATTTTGGCGGCGGCGGAGACGGGGCGGGTGGTGAATGTGAAGAAGGGGCAGTTTTTGGCACCTTGGGACGTGAAAAATATCGCGGACAAGATCAAGGGAGCGGGCAACGACCGATTTTTCTTCACGGAGCGGGGTGCCAGTTTTGGCTATAACAATCTCGTGGCGGATATGCGCTCGCTCTATTGGATCCGGGAGCAGGGGTATCGGGTGGTGTTTGACGCCACGCACTCGGTACAGCGGCCTGGTGGGCTGGGGGGAAGCACGGGGGGAGATGGGCATTTGGCTCCGGTGTTGGCGCGGGCGGCGGTGGCGGCGGGCTGCGACGGGATCTTTATGGAGACGCACTTCGATCCCGCCAAGGCGCTGTCCGATGGGCCAAATCAGGTGCCGCTGTCAGATCTAGGCAAAGTTCTGCGCCAGCTGCGCTCGCTCCATGAACTCGTCAACGATTGACCCCCCTCATGCGACGTTTTGTGATCTTACCCTGGAGCTTGATGCTGGCGGGGGCGGCGTGGGCGGAGGGCCCGGTGGAGCCTGCAGTGGAGCCTGCGGCCCCCGTGGCGGCGGCGGTGGCCGACGCGGAGGACAAGGCTGGGGAGGTGCGCGCGGTGCCCGGGCTGTTGCCGGCGGCAGCGGTGGGCGCGGCGCGCGGGCTGGACGTGCTGAGTCGCTCGCGCTTGGACATGATGATGCCTTCGGGGCGGAGCCATCGCGGGGTGCATTATCCGATGTATCGGCCGGTGGCGACGGACCGCGCGGTGTTGGATCCGGTGCTGGGAGGGGTGGCGGGGGTGACGGCGCCGCTGGAGTCGCTTTTTGAAAGTGAGCTGATGACGCGTTTGGATGAAGATCACGTGCAATTTGACCGCGCGCAGTGGGTGCAGTACGATGAGAAGCCTGCTGCTGATGGCAGCGCGGTGGCGTCCATGAAGCTGGAGATTGAGCGCGGGGTCTATGATTTAAAAAACGAGATCCTCATGACCAGTCAGCCAGTTAGGATTGAGAACCGGCAGTTTGTCATTGAGGGCGACACCATGTTGCACGACCGGGCCTCGGGGCTGACCCGCCTGACCGGGCGGGTGCGCATGACCTTTTACCAGGAGGAGCCAGCAGCCTCAGTGACTGCGGCGGCTCCCTTGACCCCGGCAGCCGCGCCGACGCCCGCTGGGCTGAAAGCTGGGGCCGTGAAACCTGCGGCGTCGCCCGCCCCTCAAGCCCTTCCGCCCCGCTAGCCATGAAAGTCCTTTTTCTTCGTTTCTTGCCGGTTTGGGCCGGGCTGCTTTGCCTGCCCCCGGCTGGGGTGGCGGCTCCGGCAGCGGACCCGGCGGCACCGAAGCCGCCGGTGCACAAACCGGAGCAGAGCGCGCTCAATCGGCTGAAACAGGACGAGCGCTCCAAGAAGCAGCTGGCCGAGGCCGCCGACAAACTCCGCGAAGCGGGCCAGCGCCAAGAGGCGGCGGGCAAGGAATTGAAGCGGATCAAGGCCAAGGACCTCCAGGAGGATCCCGCCAAGGTGATTGAATCGGTGAAGGAGAAGCTGACGCCTGGAGATAGCGCGGCTTTGAAGGAGGCGATGGAAAAAGCCAAGGAGGCGCTCGGCGGCGACGAGGCCAAGAAGCTGCTGGAGGAGGCCAAGAAGAAAGCTGGGGCGGCGTTGTCCACGAAGGGGAAGAAGTCGGGGGCGGCAGTGCCGGGGAAGTTTGGCCCGTCGACCTTTGACCAAGTGCCGCCCCCCGTGCCCGCAGAAACGCCAGGAGCAGCCCCCGCTAAGCGCCGCAATCCCGGATTTTTCGTGACCGGAGACACCATTATTTTTCCGCCAACCCAGGATCCGGCGCACCCGGATCGGGCGCTGCCTCCGCAAGACCCGCGGAGCCGCACCTATGTGGTGACGGGCACCGCCCAGGTGAAAACCCCCAGCATGGTGCTGGAGGGCGATCGCATTGAGATGCTGGCTAGTGCGGACGGCGGGGGCGAGGGTTTTGCTGGGCTGACGGCGGCTTCCCCGCCCCCTGCGCCCAAGGCGAAGCCCGCCGCGCGGGGCCTTGATCCAGTTCAACCCGGCGCCGGGGCTTCGGCAGGAGCAGACAAGGCCGGAACTGAGGGAGACAAGGCAGGGGGCAAAGCAGGGGACAAGAAGGCGGCGCCATTTGACCGGGTGATCGCCACGGGGCGGGTGAATATCGTGCGGATTGAAAACGGCAAGACGCAGTCTGGGAAGGGGGGCTCGATGATTTACGACAAGCAATCTGGCAACATGGTATTGACGGATTGGCCGGAGGCGCAGGAGGGCAACCATGTCATCGTGGGGACGCGCCAGGATGCCAAAATTGTGCTGGTACCCAATGGCAAGAGCTACAGCGA
>CALQKQ020000436.1 GCA_943331195.2 Akkermansia muciniphila
CGCGGACTCGGTTGCTGAACCGGACGAAGATTTTGCTGAATTTTCCGCGCACTGAAGGAGAGATGTCCGGGTTGCGGTTCATCCTAGGGATGAGCAACAAGGCCTTGGTGGTGTCGGAACCGGTGTACCGGCCCGATCCCTACACTTCCGGCGTGCATTTTCTCAGCGCGCCCATCAATGAAATTCCTGAGGTGGTGGAGCATTACTTGAAGAACGAAGCGGCCCGTGCCCACCTCACGGAGGCCGCCTTCGCGCATCTCCATCGGGAAGTGACATTGGAACGATCCATGGAGCAGCTCGTGCTTCTGTTGGAGCAAAGAACCACATGAGTGACGCAAATCCGCCAGCGATTCGGATTCCCTCTTTCCGCCCCTGGATGGGCCCTGAGGAGATGGAGGCTGTGGGCCAGGTGTTCGAAGGCCGCTGGCTGGGCATTGGGCACGTTACCGAACGCTTTGAGGAGGCGCTGCGGGCCTACCTCGGAGCCCCCTTTGTGATCGCCACGACGTCAGGCACCGCCGCGTTGCACCTGGCGTTGATGGAGCTCGGACTGGAGCCTGGTGATGAGGTGATTGTGCCCTCGATGACGTTTGTCGCCACGATCCAAATGATTCAGGCCGCCGGGGCGACCCCGGTGTTCTGCGATGTGGAGGTAGACACCCTTAACATGGATCCCGGGCATGCCAGCTCACTGGTTAGTGCTAAAACTAGGGCTCTTCTGCCAGTGCACTATGGAGGCTATTCCTGCGACATGGATCGCATTCTGGAGCTTGCCGGTCGGCAAGGATTGCACGTGATCGAGGATGCGGCACACGCCTTTGGATCGCGTTGGAAAGGGCGTTCCGTGGGCACCCTCGGGGAGTTGACTTGCTTTAGCTTTGATCCTATCAAGAACATTACCTGTGGGGAAGGCGGCGCCGTGGCCACCGCCAACGAAGCGTATGCGCGAAGCCTGATCCTGCGGCGCAATCTGGGGATCAAGAGCGATAGTTGGTACCAGATGGAATGGGCGCGGTCGTGGAACTATGAGATCGTCTCGGAAGGATACCGCTATGCGATGCCGAACTTGAACGCCGCGATTGGACTTGCCCAACTGGCTCGGGCCGAGACCATGCGGGAACGCAAGCAGCAGGTCATCCGTCGCTACGACAAAGCCTTTGGCCAACTCGACCAGGTCAGGCTGATTTCCAAAAACCTCGAGGACTCTTTTCCCTTTTCCTACGTGATTCGAGTCCTCGACGGTCGGCGGGACTCGTTGCTGCGGCACCTTCGGCAGCTTGGGATCGGTGCCACAGTCCAATTCACTCCCAACCACCTACAACCCCAGTTCGCTGGCTTCGGATCCTACCTGCCGGTGACAGAATCGCTTTACCGTGAGATTATCACGCTGCCTCTCTTTGCGGAGATTACCGACCATCAGGTCGAGGAGGTGATCTCCGCTGTGGTTGAGTGCCTTGCTAGAAGTTAGACCTAACAGCATCCTATGACTTTACCTGAGACGAAGATTCTGATTTTTGGGGCGCGCAGCTTCGCGGAGGAGGTGGCGGACCTGGTCAGTGAAGTTCCTGGCTTGCGCGTGGTGGGTTATGTGGAAAACCTCGAACGCGGCCGACTCGATATGCTTCATGGGCTTCCGGTGTATTGGATTGACGATGTCGTTGGCTTGGCGAAAACGCACCAAGCGGTCTGTGGCCTCGGAACCACGCTGCGCCGAGAATTGATTCTGCAGGCGAAGCAAATGGGATTTGAGTTCAAGTCCGTGGTGCATCCCAAGGCGTGGGTTTCCGCTACGGCCGTGATTGGGGAAGGCTCCATTGTCAGTGTCGGCAGCGTGGTCGCTGCCCGGACGGTCGTCGGAGCCCATGTCGTTGTGAACCGATGTGCCTCGATTGGTCACCACGTCAATATCGAGGATTACACTAACATCGGCCCAGGCTCGCATATTGGCGGAGGCTGCCAGATCGGCTCGGGAGTTTACATCGGCATCGGTGCCACCCTGATTGATCACGTGGACATTGGCTCAGGGTCGGTGATTGGCGGGGGCGCGGTCGTCACCAAAAGTCTGCCGGCCCGAGTGCTGGCGGTGGGGGTGCCGGCCAGGATCGTGAAAGAAGATATCCAGGGAAAGTAGAGCCAAGGTCTGCGCGCGAAAGCTGCGGTGGATCCCAAAGCCGGGCCATCCACTTAATAAAGAACTATCACCTGGAGCACCACCTTTATCCGGGTGTGCCGTGGCATCACCTGCCGGAAGTGTACCCGGCGCTCGCGGGCGATCTGCGGGAACGGGGGGCGCCTTACATTCCATCCTATGCGTCGTTCGTGGGGAAGTTCACCTTCGGCAGCTGGAAACGCAGCCCGCTCGGATAGCGACGGGCGGCCAAATGAGTGCGGAACCCGAGGGCTGGGCGCGGCGGGTGTCGTCGTGGCCACTCGCCTTCGTGCAGGTTAGGGAAGACCCGCGGCTCGATCTGGAGCTGGTGCGGCGGGTGCCGACGGACGGCGCGGTGGTGATGATCGCGTTTGGCGGCGAGACCGCCGCAGGAGAGTTCCGCGGCCTTGTCCCGAGCCCTGCAGAAGCGGTAAATCTATCCCAGTCCCCGTCATGCGGACCGCCGCTAGGGCGGGAAGAGATCGCTGGCTGGCCCGGCGATGGCTAGGGAGACCGATGCCGCCACAATAGGGGAACTCCTGAGGATCCAAGCTCGGGGAAAGCTTGTGCTTCATTGGCCTAACACTCATATTTCCTTCATAAATCGCGGCAGCGGCGTCCTCGCGAGGGATGGCTGCCGCGGTGAAGCTCCCAACCCTAAAGAACCGCGCCATGTTGAAGAATCGAACTTCCCTATTCCGGCCGATGTTGCGAAAGCGACCGCTGGCCGCTTTGCTCCTGACAATGCTGTCGCCCATGGTGGGGGCGGTGCCACTGCCGCCGGGGGCGGCTCTGCCGCCGGGGTCATCGACCGTGCGTGGCTTCACGGTGCGGGTGGCGCAGGCCCCGGACACGGAAGAGGTCCCGAACAGCTTTCTGCGGGCGCTCCAGCAGATCAATGGGACGCTGGTCGATGCGGTTGGATCGCCGGTTGCCGATGAAGCCATTCCGGGACTGGCACCCGGCGGGGCCTACGAGGTATCGTCTGTGAATTTCGAGCGGGATGGCATGCCATTCGATCTGCTGAATGGCGGGAGCTATCTGGCGAGCTTCACCCCCGAGATGTTTCCGGGGATTCCCGGGAGCAATTTCCACTCAAACAAGTTTGTGGTGGAAGTCGTGGGCTTCCTCGACCTTTCGGTGGGGACGCACACGTTCGGGATCTGCGTGGGCGCGGACCGGACGGATGTGAACGACGACGACAATTACGCCGTCTTTGTGGCGCGCAATCCGCGCGATTACTTCGGCCAGCAGGTTGGCGAGTATGCGCGGACGGTGACG
>CALQKQ020000437.1 GCA_943331195.2 Akkermansia muciniphila
ACCAACTCCGTCGTCGCCCGCATCACCACACTCAACGAATAATCCCCCAAAAAAAGCTGGTTCTCAAACGGTCCAAACTTCCCCCCCGTGGCATTCAGCCGAAATCCCGAAATCGACCGGCCCATCTTGATATACGGAAACTTCACCGCCGGCGGCACCAACTCCGGCACCCGCCGCTTCTCCACCCCCATCCGCGAATCGCTCTGCGGCTCCCGCTCCGGCGCCTTCATTCCCGGCGCATAGGGATACCAATTGTAGCTCGCCGGATGCCCCAAAAACCCGCCCGGCTTCAAGTGCTTCAACGAACAGCACCCATTCCACGGTCCCTGGCTCTCAATCGCAAACATCACCCCCTCCGCATTCGCCCCCACCCCACCAGGACTGCGCAGCCCACTGCACACCGGGATCATCTTCCCCTCAGGCGTCACTTTCACCGCCCAGCCCCGAAACAGGTTGTGCGACTCATACGAACCACTCAACCCCAGCGCTACCCAAATATTCCCCTCCCCATCGTGCTTCGATCCAAAGGCAAATTCGTGCCCCTCCGCATAGCCCCAATTGTTCGTCAGGGCGTCATAGCGGTCCGCCACCCCATCGCCATCCCCATCCGAGATCCGCGTCACTTCCGCCCAACTCGTCGCCGTCATCGCCCCCTCCCGCCACGACAACCCAAAAACCTCATCCAGCCCACTAGCGAAAAGCTGAAATTCCGGCTGCGGCGGCGTATCAAACGCCCCCTTCACCAAATAAATATCCCCCCGCCGCGTCCCCACCGCGAGCCGCCCATCCGGCAATACCTCAAAACTCCCCGGCCGCATCGGCACCCCCGCCGGAATCGGCAGCGTCACCACCGGATAGTACTTCGCCTCCTCCTGCGCACTCCCCCACATCGCCCCAAGATCCTCCGCCCCAGGCAGCAAACTCACACTCCAAGCCCCAAACCCGCCTATCAAAATAATGCTTTTTACCATTGGTATTCCAAAGTGAGAGTGGTCCGCCCCGCCGACAGGCTCAGGGGTATCAATACTTCGCTAGGATTGCCCGACCTCACCTGCCCCACCTGGGCACTCGTCAGGCGCAACTCCAGCCCATCAATCCGAAACACCCGCTCCCCCGCCGCCTCCACCGCTTTCCCTGCCGCCGCCCGGAAATAAAAGGGCGGCACCTCTCCCGCCGCCGCCAAGCTCAGCGTCCGCCGAAAATACGCCCGCCCCGCCCCATCCGCCACATCCTCAAAAAAATCCTCCACCGCCACCTCCCCATACTGATAACGAAACGTCGGCCGCCGCACCGCATCCAAGTGATAGCCCCTAAATTGATAGCCCTGATCCTGCGGAAACCCGTGGTTCGTCTTCCCCTTATACGGCCAGTTGTCCTCCAGCGACTTCAATCGATGAAACGGAATCCCCGGCGGAAAATGTATCGCCTCCCGCCCCAGCGGATGGAATGAACCCGAATCCACCCGCGCAAATTCCCCCTTCCACAGCTGCCGCAGCGCCATCTCCCCAGAATCAAAGGCCAGGCTGATCCCCCCAGGATACCCCACCCCAATCCCCCGATACCCCACCGGACTCTGCCCCCGGCACAACTCCGCCACATCCCCCACCCGCAACTCGCTCGTCTGCCGCGACAAACCCAGCGGCTTCTTCGCCCGAACGCCATCCTCCAAATACGCCCACAAAGCCTCAATCTGCTGCCCCGCCTCCCCTCCCAAAACGTTAGGCCTCACCGACTGCCCATCCGGCCAGTACCCCGGCATGATCACCGTCGGATGAAACCGCGAAGGCTGTCGCATATAAAGGTGAAACCAATTTTTTTGCAGCCGCTCGCTCACCCGCGCAATGTCCAAGGCACTTACCTCCCCAGACTTTTGCCCATTAAACGCATGGCACGTAATGCAACTCAACCCGCTGTTCCCCATCATCTCATAGCCAGCAGCCTTAGATTCTAACATGTTACTTACGCGGGGAATCTCCGCCTTCTCCAGCGCATCCACCTTCCCCAACAACTCCACCAAATGCCCCACCTGGGCCTCGCCAAACTGCGGCATGCTCGCTTCCACATAATCCCGCTGCCGCTTCCCCTCCACCAACACCCCCCGAATCCACTCCGGCGTCAGCTTCGCCCCCACATCCGACAGCGGCGGCGGCAACCGCCCTTGATCTCCCAGCGACGGCTGATTCCCCCGGAACAGCCCCTGCCGCTCCGCCGCCACTCCCCCCAGCCCGCGCCGCTCATGGCACGCCAAACAGTTCAACGCCACCAAGGTGTGGTCCACCCGCTCCTGATCACTCCGCTCCGCCCGCTCCACCTGCGGCAAGGCCTCCCGAATCCACGCCCGCTGCTCCGCACTCAACGCAAAGCGCACCCCCGCCCCGCCTCCCTCGCTCAAACACCCTCGCTCCGCTTCCATCCCTCCCCACGCCAGCCCCGCCGCCCCCGCTACCCCCACATCCCCATGGCAATTCGCACAGCCCAACCTCCCAAACGCCTCCCGCCCCCGCGCCGCCAAGCCCTCGTCCACCACAAACCGCGGCAAGCTCGCCACCGCCTCCTCCGAAACCGAGAGCCGCTCCGCCCCTATCGCTCCCCTCTCCCCGTCCGGCCCCGCCATCTCCAAGGAAAATTTCGGCTCCTGACCCGTGTGAAAATACGTCAATTCTATCCGATTCCACCCCGCCTTCAGCTCCGCCGACCCCTCCAATTCCTTCACCCCCCTCCGGTCACTCGGCTCCTGATTCACCACCCCCTGCCCTCCCACCCGCAGCGACCCCCCATTCATCGTCAGACAAAAAGCGTGCCGCCCCGCCTGCCCCACCTGCATCCACCCCGCAAACGCGATCGCCGTGTGGTGCCCCACTTTGCCAAATCGCTCCAAAGAAAAATCCTCCACCTGCCCAGCCCGCTCCGCCTTCACCTCATCGCTCCCCAGCCCCTCCCATACCCGCCCCCGATACAGCGTGTACCCCAGCGACCCCGGCACCCGCGTGCCCTGCAACAAGTACTGCGCCACCTGCTCGGCCTCTCCCCCCGCCAAGCGCATGTCCGGCATCCGACCCGACGGCCGACTCGCCAGCGGATCCCGCAAAAAGGCCGCCAAACTCCGCAAACTGTACTTCCCCTCCAGCGCCCCCAGCGCCACCGACCCCCCAACCGCCAACTCCACCCCCGCCGCATCCCGCGGCGCATGGCACGCCGCACAGCCCCGCGCCTCAAACACCTCCCGCCCCGCCTTCGCCGCCACCGCGTCCGGCGCCTCAAGCGCAAAATGCGAACCCTTCCCCGACAGCAAAAAATGCGTCAACTCCCGCGCCACCTCCCCCCGCTCCGCTTCCCCCAATTTCCCCAGCACATCAGGCATCAAACTCCCCGGCTTAGTCCCCTGCGGATCCCGAAGATACGCCTCCAAATACGCCGGATTCACCC
>CALQKQ020000438.1 GCA_943331195.2 Akkermansia muciniphila
CCCCACCTCGGCGCTCGCGGACTATTTTCCAGGTAATTTGAGCGAAAACAGCCCCTGCAGCGCCGACTCCCGCCCCTGGGCACGCCACGCCCCACCTCGGCGCTCGCACCGGGCGCGACAAGCTGTCACGACAAGCCCGAACCGCGCCGCCCGGAGTGGGCCCGAAGCCCACCCAAAAAACCAACGGCCGGGCTTGGCTTAGCACTCCCAAACACCGCGTTGTTCCCGCGTCATTCCCCAGCCCCTGATGCGCCCTCCGCGCGCGGCATCCAGAGTTGCCCGCCCGCTTGCCACGCCAGCAGCAGCTCCCGAAACCGCTGCACCGCTGGCGCATCGTGGTCCTCCTGCCAAACCAGCACCAAGGGCACGGTGTGCGCCGGACTGAGCGCGATAAAACGCAGCGGCGTGCCCGGCGGCAGCACCGAATCCGTGACGATCCCCAGACCCGCCCCGCCCTCCGCGTAGCTCAACACCGTTCCGATCAAACTCGGCGTGTGGGCCAGCCGCGGCATGAACCCAGCGCTGCGGCAGGCCGCCAAAATAGCGTCGTGCAAGCTCGCCCCCTCGCGCCGCGCCAACACCACCAGGGGCTCCCCCACCAAATCCTCCCAGCGCAGGCTGCCCCGCCCCGCCAAAGGATGATCCGCCCGCAGCGCCACCCCCAAGGGCTCCTCTCGCAGCAAGGCCGTGCGCAGCCCCAGCGCGGTGTGGCTCGGCACCGGCCGCGTCAAGCCCACCGCCAACCGCCCCTTGGCCACCATCTCCCACACCCGCTCCGGCGTCCGCTCTTCCAAATGCAAACTCACCAGCGGATAGCGCTGGCGGTAGGCGTGCAGCAAGCGCCCCAAAAACGGCTGCGTCGGCGGCCCGATATAGCCCAGCCGCAGCTCCCCCTCTTCCCCTGCCGCCGTGCGCCGCACCCGCCGCAACGCCTCCTCCCAGCCCTCCAGCAACAGCCCCGCCTCCTGCAACAACACCGCCCCCGCCGGCGTCAGGCGCACAAAATGCCGACTCCGCTCCAGCACCTCCGCCCCCACATCCTCCTCCAATTCCTTGATCGCCCGACTCAGCGCCGACTGCGCCACCCGCAGCCGCCGCGCCGCCCGCGCATAGCTCAGCTCCTCAGCCACCGCCTGAAAATAGCGCACATGCCGCAGCTCCATCCCCATTCTTCCAAGCAATCCGCCCCTCCCGCAAGCCCACCCCACAAAAAAACCCGGGCCAGCGCCAAGCGCCAACCCGGGTTTAAGAAACGTCGCCAGCAAGCTCTAGCGGCGGGACCGGCGCATCAGGCCCAAGGCTCCCAGACCCATCAACAAGGCCGAAGAAGGCTCCGGAATGTTCTGCAAATACAGCACCGCCCCATCTCCCATCACCGCCGAAGAATACGCCCCCGCCGTCGTGCTCGCCGCCAGCGCATAGTGATTGCTGATCTGCCCCAAGCTCAATTCGCTGCCGTAAAACGCCACCTCATCAATCAAACTCGTCGACGGGCTCCCCCCATTAAAGTTCGCTCCCACATTCAGCGAAGGCGAATTCGTCGAAGGGTTGGCATTGTAGCCCGGCGTCGCAAGCGTGTCATTCACGCTATCCACCAAAGCCCCATTCACATACAAAAGCGCCGCGCTCCCACTCCACGTCGCCACCACGTGGCTCCACGCCCCGAGGGTGGCGGTCCCGCCCGCAAGATCCCAGCCCACGTCGCCGCCAGTCCCATTATACATTTTGATGTTCCAACCGACCGCCGCGCCGCGCTGGAAAATCGACCAGCCCGAGCGGTTCCCCGTGGCGTAGCGGTTGTTTACCGCCGTGTCGTCACCGTCCGAGGCACTTGGATTGGCCCAGAACTCAATGCTGAACGGACTGGAAGAAGAAGGATTTAGCGCCGCCTGATACGCCACCTGCGTCCGCGCGCCACCTGCGTAGCCCGCCCCGGTGTCCCCGCTCGCCGCCAGCGGACTCGCCGTGGCCAGCGTCACGGTATCGCTGTTCACCCCGTCGCCAGCGCTGCCCAAGCTGCCGCTATTGTAAGAAGTCGTCGCCGCGCCCGCCGTGGCCGCCAGACTCGAAGCCATCACCACAGAACTGAGCAAGAATTTGATTCGATTCATTTTCATAAAGAATTTTCAGAGTTTTAAACTTTAAATCTGGCATCGTACTTCATCATGGAGGCGGCGGGGTCGTCAATCAGCATTTTCGCAAGACCCGGCCCTCGCTCCCCCAGACGCCCTCCCTCCCGCCCCTGCCTTTGCCGGAAAGTCAAACCCCCGCGAAACCGTACCACCCCCCGAAGGCGTCTCCTTTTTACACCCGCCGCCGCGCCCCCCCCTCGCCATGCCACGCCCCCTCTCCTCCCTGCGCCCCTTCGCCTTCCTCCCCCTGCTGGCCTCCTCCGCCCTCGCCGCCCCCAGCGGCCCGCTCAGCTACAACCGCGACATCCGGCCCCTCCTCTCGGAAAATTGCTTCTCCTGCCACGGCCCAGACTCCGCCTCCCGCAAGGCCGGTCTCCGCCTCGACTCCTTCCAGGCCGCCACCACCCCCAACAAGGACGGCCTCGCCGCCCTCATCCCCGGCCAAGCCCAACAAAGCGAACTCATCAAACGCGCCCTCTCCCAGGACCCCGATGACCTCATGCCCCCTCCAGAGTCCCACAAAACCCTGGACCCCTCCCAAATCGAAACCCTCCGCCGCTGGATCGATCAAGGCGCCGCCTACGAACCCCACTGGTCCTTCCTCCCCCCCCAGCGCCCTTCCCTACCCACCGTCTCCCAGCCCGCTTGGGTCAAAAACCCCATCGACGCCTTCATCCTCGCCACCCTCGAGCCCTCCGGCCTCACCCCCGCCCCCGAAGCCGATCGCCGCACCCTCGCCCGCCGCGCCAGCCTCGACCTCACCGGCCTCCCCCCCGAACCCGCCCTCGTCGAAGCCTTCGTCGCCGACCCCGACCCCCTCGCCTACGAAAAGTTAGTCGACCAACTCCTCACCTCCCCCTCCTGGGGCGAGCACCGCACCCGCTATTGGCTCGACTACGCCCGCTACGCCGACACCCACGGCATCCACTTCGACAACTACCGCGAAATGTGGCCCTACCGGCAAAACGTCACCGAAGCCTTCAACCGCAACCAACCCTTCGATCAGTTCACCCTCGAACAAATCGCCGGCGACCTCCTCCCCAACCGCACTCTCGAACAACAAATCGCCTCCGGCTTCAACCGCTGCAACATCACCACCAACGAAGGCGGCGCCATCAGCGAAGAATACCTCGTCCTCTACGCCCGCGACCGCGTCGAAGCCACCAGCCAAGTCTGGCTCGGCCTCACCACCGGCTGCGCCGTCTGCCACGACCACAAATTCGACCCCGTCTCCCAAAAAGAATTCTACCAACTCGCCGCCTTCTTTAACAACACCACCCAAAACGCCATGGAC
>CALQKQ020000439.1 GCA_943331195.2 Akkermansia muciniphila
GGACCGGGGAACGGTCCTGGTCGCGGCGGACGGCCCGGCGCGGACGGCCCTCCTGGCGGCCGCTGAGATGAGGTGAAGTGAGGCGCGACGGCGCTTTGCTGACGCTAGATTCAATAGGGAGTGCGCCCGGTTTTTCCGGGCGCACTTGCTGTTTGGGGTCGGAGGCGGCGGAGTGGCGCGAGGAAGGGGGGCGTGGATTGGGCCGCCCCTTCAGGGCTTGGTTTTTTTGGTGCGGGAAAAACCCAGGGCGTTGCCCTGGGCTGAGGAATGCCGCCCCGCTGGGGCGCAGAAACCCCGGGTGTTGCCCTGGGATGGGAGGCGATGCCCGGCTGGGCGGTATGGTGACCTGAGGGGTGGGTGGCCTGTGGCCGGGGGGCGGGCGGGAGGCGAGGGGGGGCCGCTGGAGCGGCTTTATTTTAGCCGACGACGACGCGGACGCCGTGGTGGGGGGAGATGGTGCCGAGGAGTTGGGCGTTGTGGCCGCAGGCGAGGGCGGCGGCTTGGTGGGCGGCGGGGACGATGACGACCCATCCGAAGCCCATGTTGAAGGTATTGAGGCGGTCGGCGCGGTCGACGTGTTGGAGGACTTTGGGGATGGCGCCGAGGGTCCATTCGGGGATGGCGAGGTCGGCGCCTTTGGAGCCGAGGAAGCGTTCGAGGTTTTCGACGAGGCCGCCGCCGGTGATGTGGGCCATGGCTTTGAGGTCGATTTGGGCGGCCTTGAGGGCGTTGACTTCTTCGTGGTAGAGGCGGGTGGGGGCGAGGAGGGCGACGATTTCTTCTTTAGAGAAGTCTTCGGGGTGTTCGCGGAGGACGCGGCGGACGAGGCTCCAGCCGTTGGCGTGGAAGCCGTCGGAGGGGTAGCCGATGACGGCGTCGCCGGGGGTGACGCGTTCGGGGTTGAGGAGGTCGGGTTTTTCGACGGCGCCGATGGCGAAGCCGCTGAGTTCGACGAAGCCATCGGGAACGATGCCGGGCATTTCGGCGGTTTCGCCGCCGGCGAGGATGCAGTTGCAGGCGCTGAGCCAGTCGGTCATGCCGGCGATGAGGCGGGAGATTTGGGTTTTATCGATTTTGGGGATGCCGATGTAATCGAGGAAGAGGATGGGGTCGCCGCCGGTGGTGAGGACGTCGTTGACGTTCATGGCGACGAGGTCCTTACCGGCGGTTTCGAGGAGGTCGTGTTCGAGGAGGAGTTCGAGTTTGGTGCCGACGCCGTCGCAGCCGGTGACGATGACGGGTTGTTTATAATCGCTGAGGTCGTAGGCGGCGGCGAAGAGGCCGAAGGCGCCGAGGAGTTGGCGTTTGCCTTCGGTGCGGCGGCGGAGGGCACCGATATCGCCGACGAGTTCGGCGGCAGTTTTGATATCAACGCCAGAGTCTTTGTAGGTGAGGCCGGACATGGGGAGGGCTGAGGTCGGGGGGAGGAAGAAGGGGAGGGAGAAGGCTTAGGCGATGAGTTTGCGGGAGCCGGAGATTTCGCGCCAGACGCTGCGGAAGAGGTAGTAGCCCCAGCCGTGGTTTTGGCGGGCGGACCAGTCGGGGTCGTAGTGGTCTTGGGGGAAGAGGAAGCGTTCGGGGTGGGGCATGAGGCCGAGGACGCGGCCGGTTTTGTCTTGGAGGGCGGCGATGTTGAGGGAGCTGCCGTTGACGTCGTCTTTGTAGGTGAGGGCGACGAGGCCTTGGTCGAGGTAGTGTTGGGCTTGGCCGTCAGGGGCGACGAAGCGGCCTTCGGCGTGGGCGATGGGGAGTTCGAATTCGTCGGGGAGGTCGGCGAGGTAGGGGGATTCTGGGGCGAGGTTTTTGAGTTTGACCCAGCGGCATTGGAAGCGGCCGCTGGCGTTGTCGATGAGGCTACCTTGGGGGAGGAGGCCGAGTTTGGTGATGATTTGGAAGCCGTTGCAGATGCCGAGGACGTAGCCGCCGTCGGCGATGAATTGTTGGAGGGAGTCGCCGAGTTTGACTTCGCTGACGAGTTGGGCGATGCGGCCGGCCATGACGTAGTCGCCGTAGCTGAAGCCGCCGCTGAAGACGACGAGTTTGGCGGCGCGGAGGTGGGCTGGGGTGATGAGGGAGACGGGGACGATGGAAGTGGAGAAGCCGGCTGCTTGGAGGGCCCGGGCGGTTTCGGCATCGCAATTGGTGCCGGGGAATTTGATGAGGAGGGCTGGCGGGGTGAGCGGCATGGGCGTCTGGCTGGGGCTGAGTCGTTAAAGAGGGCGAGGGGGCGGCAATGGCAAGGGGGATTTGACCGCGCGGGGAGGGTCGGAAGGGGCTTGGGGTGGCCGCCGGGAGAAAATGCGCGCGCCAGGGGGAGGCCTGGCGCGCGCGGCGGTGAGGGAGAGCGGTGGGGCGCGCGGGGGCGCGGGGAATCAGAGGGCGGTGGCGACCTTGATATCGCCGAAGCCCTTGGTGCCGTCGGCGTTGCGGATGGGTTTGGTGATGATGTCTTTGTAAGTCATGCCGCCGGGGATCATGGGGAGGACGTGTTCGGTGTGGGGGACCATGATGTCGAGGACGTAGGCGGTTTTGGAAGCGAGCATGCGCTGGAGGGCGGGGACGACGTCTTCGCGGCGGGTGATGTGTTCGCAGGGGACTTCGAAGGCCTCGCACATTTTGACGTAATTAGGATAGATATCCTGGGGGGCGTGGAGTTTGCCGAGGAAGGTATTGGCGCGGTTGGACTTGTATTTGAGGTCCTCCCATTGCACGACCATGCCGAGGTGTTGGTTATTGAGGATGATGGCCTTGGCGGCGATGTTTTCGGCGACGGCGGTGGCGAGCTCCTGAATGTTCATGATGAAGGAGCCATCGCCGTCGATGTCGACGACTTCGGCGTCAGGGAAGGCGGCTTTGACGCCGAGGGCGGCGGGGTAGCCGTAGCCCATGGAGCCGAGGCCGAGGCTGGTGATGAGGCGGCGGGGTTTATCGAAGTGGTAGTATTGCGCGGCCCACATTTGGTGTTGGCCGACGCCGGTGGTCATGTAGAAGTCGGTGTTTTTGGTGAGTTCGTAGAGTTGTTCGATGACGAACTGAGGGGGGATGAGGGTGGGGTCTTCATCCTCGTAGGCCATGGGGGAATCCTGTTTCCACTGGGCGATTTGGGCGTGCCAAGCGGCGTGGCGTTGGCCGCCTTTTTGGTAGCCGGCTTGGTCGAGGAGGAGGTTGAGTTTGGTGAGAGCGAGTTTGATATCGGCCTGGATGGGGAGGCGGACGAGTTTATTTTTGTTAATTTCGGCGTTATCGATATCGATGTGGATGATGGTGCCGTGTTCGCAGAATTTTTCGACTTTGCCGGTGACGCGGTCGTCGAAGCGGACGCCGAGGGCGAGGAGGAGGTCGGCTTCGTTGGCGGCGTTATTGGCGGCGACGGTGCCGTGCATGCCGAGCCA
>CALQKQ020000440.1 GCA_943331195.2 Akkermansia muciniphila
ATCGGGTGAAAGCCCGCCCGCTGAAACTGGTGGAGGCGGTGGTGGACCGCGCGGTCGTGAAGGCCCGGCCGGTGGTGCTAGAGCTGGGCGGCGGAGTGCGGATCGAACTGACCGACCGTAGTCAGCTGGTTCTGGCGGCGCAACTCATCCAAACCCTGCAACGGCCGTGTTGAGCTTCAGTGGCAGTCTCAAAATCTATGTGGCGGTGGACCCCTGCGACATGCGCATGGGTTTTAACGGCCTGCAGGGAGCCGTGGCGGAAAAGCTCAAAGGCAATGTCCGGGATGGGGCGCTTTTTGTCTTTACCAACAAAAGGCGCACCCGGCTCAAGGTGCTGTATTTTGACGGATCGGGCTTGTGGCTTCTGACAAACAGCCACGCTCCACAATGCGCGTTTTGGTTTGTTTTCCCAAATTCTCTATCCATTTCATCCGCTTTTTGGGAAACCTCACGAAACTTTTGGCTCTGCTGGCGGTGAGCGGGACATGGTCTATGTGCGGCTGGCAGACCGGTCGACGCGCGGCGTGCCTGCGTGGATGTTTGATCCGGTGGTTTGTTCCACCGTCCGGCTGGCAGAGACTCCTCTGATAGCGTGCGGTGCCTTGGCCAGGTTGGCCGTTTTGCTTGCGCAACAGCAGGAAATTGCCCGGACTGGAGGGCATGAACACCCACCACCGGAATCAACGGAAGAGGCGGCATGCGCAGAATGACGGACAGCTGATGCTCGGACTCGGCTGCCCCCACCAACCGCAACGCTTGCCCGAACCAAACCGCAGCCAGTGCATCTCCCTGCTGGGCAGGATGTTGCTCTGCGCCATCAACCACAAAAGCGAACCCCAAAAAAACATCCAGCCATGAACGACAAAATTACCGCAGCGCACCTCGACCGGGCCGCCTACATTTATATCCGCCAGTCCACCCTCCAACAGGTGCAGCACAACGTGGAAAGCAACCGGCGTCAGTATGCCCTCCGGGAGCGCGCCGGAGCCCTCGGATTCGGCTCCGTGGTTGTCGTCGATGATGATCTGGGAGTCTCCGGTGCCGGGACCCAACAACGGCCCGGCTTCAGCCGGTTGCTCGCCGCCGTGTGCAACGGGGAGGTTGGCGCGGTGTTCGCGCTGGAAGCCTCCCGTCTGGCCCGCAATAACCGGGATTGGCATCACCTCATCGACCTGTGTGTGCTGACGCGCACTCTGGTGGTGGATGCTGACGGGATTTACGACCCCCGTCTGCTCAATGACCGCCTTCTGTTAGGCCTGAAAGGAACCATGAGCGAGTTTGAGCTTGGCCTGCTGCGCCAGCGCGCCCAGGAGGCTTACCGCCAGAAGGCGATGCGCGGCGAGGTGATGACCCGCGTGCCGGTGGGCTTTGTCCGCAAGGGGGATAACGGAATTGAGATGACGCCGGACCGCCAGGTCCAGCAAGCGATCCGCGACTTCTTCCTGCGGCTGAAAAGCAGTTCCTCCCTGAGGCAGGTGCTGTTATGGCATCATCAGGAAAAGATCCTCATCCCCGTGTCCCGCATGAGTGAGGGCAGCGAATCGCTGGAATGGAGGCTGCCGGACTATCAACAGTTGCTGCGGCTGGTGAAGAACCCCACCTATGCCGGGGCCTTCGCCTGGGGACGCTCAGGCCTGCGCTCCAAGGTGGTTGATGGCAGATCGCTCAAAACCAGTGGCCACCGTGTTGAAATGGATCAGTGGCAGGTCTTGCTAAAAGACCATCATGAGGGATACATCAAATGGGAGGACTATCAGGCGAACCTGGACAAGCTCGTGTCAAACCGAACCAAATCGCATCAGTCCAGCACCGGGGCGGCCCGCAGCGGCACTGCCCTGCTCGCGGGCCTGTTCCGCTGTGCGCGCTGCGGCCACAAGCTCCACGTCGCCTACCGGGGCGGCGACGGAAAGGCCCCGCGTTACGGGTGCATGACAGGCAGCCGCGAGCAGGGAGCACCGTCCTGTCTAACCTTCGCCGCGTGGCGCGTCGAAAAGGCCATCGTCGAGGTGGTTCTCGAAGCGTGCCAGCCCTTGGGAGTCGAAGCGTCATTGCAGGTATTGGAAACGTCCCACGAAGAAAAGGATCAAAAACGCAAAGCCCTCGAACTGGCCTTGGAAAAAGCCAAATACGAAGCGTCCCGTGCCCGCCGCCAATATGACGCCGCCGATCCCGAAAACCGGCTGGTGGCGGCGGAGCTGGAAAACCGTTGGAACGCGGCACTCGTCCAAGTCGCCGGACTGGAAAGCCGTCTTGATGCGGAATGCCAGGCGGATCACTCCCTCACGGCATCCCAACAGGAACGCCTAACCACGTTGGGGGCCGACCTCCAAGCCCTCTGGGACGAGGCATCAACACCCGTGGACCTGAAGAAGCGTGTTCTCAGAACCGTGATCAACGAAGTCGTCGTGGACGTCAATCATGACAGCGGCCAAATCGAAATGAAGATCCATTGGGCTGGCGGCGTGCACACCCCATTGCGCGTCCGCAAGAACCAGACTGGAAAAAACAGCAACGCCACCGACGCCAATGTTGTCGAACTGGTCAGGGAGCTGGCGAAGGGTTGGAACGATGGCAATATCGCAAGCATGCTCAACCGATCCGGCATGCTGACAGGCAAGGGCAACAGCTGGAACGAAACCCGAGTCAAGAACCTCAGGCGGGAGAATAGCATCCCCGTGTTCTCGAAATCAGAACCCCGCACCTGGAAGACCATGTCTGAAGCCGCCAAGCTGCTGGGGGTCAGCCATTGCGTCATCCAAACGATGATCAGAAACAAAATCCTCCCTGCGAAACAGGCCGCCAAAAACGCTCCGTGGATGATCGCCGACCCGGATCTGGAGATGCCCGCTGTACGAAACTATGCCAAGCAGGCCAGAACCGGCAAATCCGCCCCATTTGACCACGACCCCTCACTCCTCGACCTATGAATATCAACGACGTTGCTTCCTGTCGCAATGTGTTGCGTGCCTCAAACGTCTCGACCAGGGGACCTTCAGCTGGCCGCGCCACGTGGATGGGCAGGCCGCGCGCATCGTGCTGGCTCCGGAGGCGTTCGCGATGCTGACCGACGGCATCGATATGAACCAGGCGACGATGCGGCCATGGTATGACCGCGAATAGAAAAAAGAGGCAGCTTATTTGATAAATGGCGGCAGGGGAAAGGCGTTATAGAGGCATCCCTTTTTTGCCTGATGATGACGCCCCTGGAAGCCCGCCTCACTGAAGAAGTGGCGACCCTGCGGCTGGAAAATCAACAGCTTCAAGAGGGCAACCAGCAGCTTCAGGAGGACAACCGGCAGCTTCGGCAGGAAAATAAACTGCTCCGCGAAAAGATCGATCTGCTGGTGAAACGGATCTTCGGGGCGAAGAGCGAGCAA
>CALQKQ020000441.1 GCA_943331195.2 Akkermansia muciniphila
AAAACTGGCTCTTCATCGGCGACGTCAAAGCGGGCCCGCGCGGAGCCATCTTCTACACGCTCCTTGGCAGTTGCCTGCGGCGCGGACTCAACCCCCGGGCCTACCTTCATTGGCTCTTCACCCGCATCGCCGCCGAGGGCACTCAGGCACCACACACCCTGACACCCGCCGCCTATGCGGCGGCCACCCAGCCCGCCTGAGTCGACACCGCGGAGTACGCCCCCGGCGTAACAATCGACGAAATTGACCCAGGGCGCCCGTCAAAGGCTTACCAAGGACCGCCGCGCCGGCCAATTCCGCTGCGCTTCGGTGGCTCCATCTTCCAGTCTCCGGATCTCCTTTCCGCCCAGGCTCGACTCAAAGAGCGCGTCGCCTGCTATGCCAAATCCGCCCCCACACTGGCTGCTGGGATGGAGCAAAACCTCCCTCAGGGTTTCACCGTTTAGGCCCTCCCCTCCGCCCATCAACGGCGCAGGCGCACTAGCATCGCCATCGAGCGCGTCAATCAGGAGCTGAAACGCCGCACCCGCGTCGCCTCCCTCTTCCCCAACGAAGCCTTGCTGCGGCACCTCGTCTCCGCCCTCCTCTGCGAGCAAAGCGACGAAGGGCTCACTTCCAAAATTGACCTCAACATGAACCCCGCCCACCACCACTAGCCTAATCTCTAACTTTATAGAATAAACATGGCGCGGCGCCCGGCCCCAGTAATCCTCGCGCGCGCGGCCCCATTGATCCCGCGCGCCCAGCCCCAGATCGGCCTGAGAACGCCGAGCCCCAGCGCGGTGCGGCAAGCCCCAATCCCCGCCCGCCGCACCCCGCCCGCCGCACCCGCCCCCGCTCCGCCGCCTTCCTCAGCCTTAGCGCCCCCCGAGCCCGCTCAATCTAACAACACAACCTTGCCCCTCGTGCCGTCAACCCGCACCCGGCACCCGTTGCTCAGGCGCGCCAGGCATTCCCGCAGCGACATCACCGCCGGAATGCGCATCTCCCGCGCCGTCACCGCCCCGTGGGAAAGCGGCCCGCCACTCTCCGCAATTAAGGCCCCCGCACTGTAAAAAAGCGGCGTCCACGCCGGATTCGTCGTCCGCGCCACCAAAATGCCTCCCCGCGGGAAACCGGCAAAGTCCTCCGGCCCCGCCACCAGGTACACTTCCCCCTCGACCACCCCAGGGCTGCCCGGAAGTCCTGACATTTCACTACCCGGCACCAGGGCCTCATAGGCCACCTCCCCCGCCTCCGGCACCCAGCCAGGCGTCCGGCTCCGCGCCGCTTCCCACGACTGCTTCTCGCTCGCCACCGCACTGGAAAAAGCCTGCCATTTCACCCGGCAATCCGCCGCAATCGCCGCGCTGATCTCCTCCTCGCGCGCAAAGAAAATATCCAGCGGCTGCTCCAAAATGCCCCGGTCCACCAGCCGCTGCCCCAGCGTCTTCAAGCCCTTGCGCAAAGGCATCGCCAGCCGCGTCGTCTGATAGTGCTCCAGGTCGTCTAGCCCCGTATAAACCCGCGCCAAGCGGATCAACTCGTGCATGAAAAAATGCAGCTCATCCGGCAGCCGCTGAAACAAAGAAAACTCCGCCGCCTGCGCCCGGATCTTCAGTTCCCGCTCCCGCTGCGACGGCGTCAGATCGCCCGGCGCATCCACAATCAGCCGCACCTGGTCCAGCGCCACCCACGGCACCTCCGCCCACAAGGGTTGATAGGGATCGAAGTCAATCTCGCGGTGCCCATGGTTGCGCATCATCAATAAAAAGCGCTGGCAAAAATCGCCATGCTCCCGCGCCAAGAGCCCGCTCTCCCACAGCGCCCGACTGCCTTCCACCCCATGCAACCGCTCGTCCAACAAAGGCTCCCTCCGCACCATCTCCGCCAACTCATAGAGCTCCTTGTTGATGGCCCCCGTCTTCGTCTCGCAAAAGGCCAGCAAACCATCCATCATCGGCGCAATCTCCCCCGGCCCAAACAGCTCCCGCAGCAAAAAATGCAGGGTCTTGTATAAAATGCCCTGGCTCACCGATATAGCGATGTTAGGCAAAAAATACTGCGTCCCGTGGACGTTGATCTCCTGCACAAAATGCCACAGCCCCGCGATCGATTTGTTGTCGACCGGCTCCGCCATGAACTCGCCCAGCCGAATCAGATAGTAATCCAAGTCCCGCGACCAATGCACTGGCAGCTCCTGGACCCAGCGAAACTGCTCTCGCAAATGCGGAATCAAGGTCGGCAAGTCCGCCAGCGAGGTCAGGGCAAACGGAAAGCGCCGCGCATAAATATCCACCGCATTTTGATTGCCGTAAATATAGTGCCCGTGCTTGCCAAACCATTCCCCAGAAAACGGCGGAAACTTCATCAGCCGAAAGGAATGCTCCATCGACTGGTGAAACCCCCGATTCACAAAATCCCACGTCAGCGGAGTGATCACATTGGGAAAGCGCTCCGCCGATTCATCCCGCGTCCACTGCGGCGGAATCGTCGTGATCGGCCGCGATTGCAGCAGCACCAAGCGCTCCCCCACCAATCCCCACTCGATGTCCTGGGGAAAGCGAAACCAACCCTCCACCCGCTGCAACAAACCATTGATGGCCTCCAAGTGCGCCCCGCTCAGCACGGCCGCCGCCCGCTTGCTCTCGGCAATGGCCTCGTCCGCCGTGCCCCCCTTCGCCGCCGCCACCGTCTGCACCGTCTTGCGCGCAATCGTCGACGAAATCACCCGCCCCGTCGCTTTCTCCAGCTCCCAGTGGTCCACCTCACAAGCGCCGCTCACCACCGACTCTCCGAGTCCATAGTTGGCATCAATCACCGCCACCCCCAGGTCGCCCGTGATCGGATTCATGCTGAAAGCCACCCCCGCCGCATCGCAGGCCGCCATTTCTTGCACCACCACCGCCATATGCGCCGCCGTGTGGTCGCAGCCATGGCGGTGCCGATACGCAATCGCCCGGTCATGCCAAATGGAAATAAAACAATCGCGCACCGCCTCCAGCACCGCCTCGGCATCGCCGCAGTTCAAGAAGCTGTCGTGCTGCCCCGCAAAGGCCGCATGGGCCAAATCCTCCATCGTTGAAGACGAGCGCACCGCAAAGCGGGTTCCCTGCGGCCAAGCCGACAGCGCCGCCAGCACCTCCTCGCCCAGGTGCGGCGGCAGCGGCACCTCCCGCAGCCCTTCCCGCATCACCGCCGCCGCCTTCGCCAGCGCCGCCGGGTCGTTTACCGGCAGCCGCCCCACCGCTTCTCTCCACCCCGGCGCGCCCTGGAGCCATTCGCCATAAGTCGCCGCCACCACGATGAAGCCTGGTGGCACATCGAACTTGCCCAAGGTCAGCAGCGCCAGGTTCGCGCCCTTCCCTCCCGTATATTCAGGCTGTGCCGCGAGGGTT
>CALQKQ020000442.1 GCA_943331195.2 Akkermansia muciniphila
CTCCCCAGCCCCCAGCCCGTCGTCTCCCTCGACGCCATCCGCCAGGCCGGCGAGACCGCGGCCAGCCTTTACCTCGACGACCGCGTCAAACAATACATCGTCAGACTCGTCCACACCACCCGCCGCCCCGACGACTTCGGCGTCCCCATCGCCCCCTTCATCAAAGTCGGCGCCTCCCCCCGCGCCACCATCGGCCTCGCCCTCGCCGCCCGCGCCCACGCCTTCCTCGACGGTCGCACCTACGTCACCCCTCACGACGTCAAATCCATCGCCATGGACGTCCTCCGCCACCGCGTCGCCGTCACCTACGAAGCCGAAGCCGAAGGCCTCACCAGCGAAACCCTCATCACCCGCATCCTCACCGAATTGCCCGTGCCCTAATCACCCTTCATATCTCACAACCCAGCCCCCGTGAACCCGCCCCCCTCCACCGCCGCCGCCGACGAAGCCCGCGCCGTGGAAATCCTGCGCCGCGTCCGCCGCCTCGAAGTCCGCACCTCCCGCCTCGCCGACGATACCCTCGCCGGCCGCTACGCCAGCGTCTTCAAAGGCCGCGGCATGGACTTCGACCGCGTGCGCAACTACGTCCCCGGCGACGACGTCCGCGCCATCGACTGGAACGTCACCGCCCGCACCGGCGACCCCTACATCAAACTCTTCACCGAAGAACGCGAACTCACCATCCTCCTCCTCATCGACATCAGCGGCTCCTCCGATTTCGGCTCCGCCCCCGATAGCAAACGCGAACTCTCCGCCGAAGCCGCCGGCGTCCTCGCCGCCTCCGCCATCCAAAACCGCGACAAAGTCGGCCTCATCCTCTTCACCGACCGCGTCGAACTCTACATCCCCCCTGCCAAAGGCCGCCGCCACGTCCTCCGCCTCATCCGCGAAGCCCTCTTCTTCCAACCCACCCAGCGCGGCACCAACATCGGCGCCGCCCTCGACTTCGCCAACCAAGTCATCAGCCGCCGCGCCATCGTCTTCCTCGTCAGCGACTTCTGCCCCTCCCCCCCCTTCGCCGAAGCCCTCGCCGCCCTGCGCAAAAAACTCACCATCACTAATAAACACCACGACCTCATCGCCGTCGCCGTCACCGACCCCCTCGAAGCCACCCTCCCCGACGTCGGCCGACTCTGCATCGAAGACGCCGAAACCGGCGAAGTCCTCGAACTCAACACCAGCCTCCCCCTCGTCCGCCAAACCTACCGCGACCAGTCCCTCGCTCGCCGCACCTCCACCGCCGCCACCATCCGCTCCACCGGAGTCGACCTCCTCGAATTCACCACCGGCTCAAATTGGCTCCCCGCCCTAGTCAATTTCTTCCGCAAACGCCGCCACCGCGCCGGATGAAACCCCTCCCCTCCCCTCCCCTCGCCCGCCTCGCCGCCGCCCTGCTGGCCCTCGCCCCCGCCTTCGCCGCCCCGCTGGCCCTCGCCCCCGCCCTCGCCTTCGCCGCCCCGCCCCCCAGCGCCCCCAGCGCCCCCAGCGCCCCCAGCGCCCCAGACAACGCCCCCCCCGCGCCCCCCCCCGAAGCAGACATCCGCCCCGCCCGCCAGGCCATCCCCCTCGACCAGGCCAACTCCTCCTCCCTCGGCCTCCTCCTCGGTGCCGCCACCGCCTTGTCCCTCGCCGCCCTCGCCACCTGGGCCTGGCGCCGCCGCCGCCTCGCCCAAAGCCTCGCCTCCCCCGAAGAGCTGGCCCGCCAATCCCTCCAAGCCATCAACGCCCAGCGCGAAACCCTCGCCGCCGCCGCCCTCGCCGATCAAGCCGCCCTCGCCGTGCGCCACTTCATCGCCGCCAAATTCCACCTCGCCGCCACCCAGCAAACCACCGAAGAATTCCTCCGCGCCATCGCCGCCCATCAAGCCTCCCCCCTCGCCCCCCACCGCGAACTCCTCCAGGGCTTCCTCCAGTCCTGCGACCTCGCCAAATTCGCCGGAGCCGCCTTCGACCCCGTCGAACGCTTCGCCCTCCTCGAAACCGCCCAACGCTTCATCCAAGCCGCCGCCTACACCGCCAACTCCGCCGCCTCCCCCCCCCCGCTGGCCCCATGATGGACCGCTTCTCATTCGCTCATCCCCAGCTCCTCTGGCTGCTGGCTCTCCCGCTCCTCCTCCTCTTTTGGAAAGGCCGCCACGGCCAAACCAGCGCCCTCCGCCTCCCCTCCACCCTCGACGCCCGCGCCGCCGGAGCCCGCCCCCGATCATCCATGGGCGGCCTCCGCCTCCTCCCCTTCCTCCTCGCCCTCGCCCTCCTCATCACCGCCCTCGCCCGCCCCCGCCGCGGCACCGGCGCCCGCGAAGTCGAAACCAAAGGCATCGATATCCTCCTCACCATGGACGTCTCCGGCTCCATGGAAGCCATGGACTTCACCCTCCACGGCAGCCCCTCCAATCGCCTCGAAGCCGTCAAAGACGTCATCGGCAAATTCGTCGCCCAACGCCCCACCGACCGCATCGGCCTCGTCGCCTTCGCCGGCCGACCCTACCTCGTCAGCCCCCTCACCCAAGACCGCGACTGGCTCGGCGGCCGCATCGCCGACCTCAAACTCGGCCAAGTCGAAGACGGCACCGCCATCGGCTCCGCCCTCGCCTCCGCCGTCGGCCACCTCGAAGCCTCCACCGCCAAATCCCGCATCATCATCCTCCTCACCGACGGCGTGAACAACGCCGGTGCCGCCAATCCCGAAACCAGCGCCGAAGCCGCCAAAGCCCTCGGCATCCGCATTTACACCATCGGAGCCGGCACCCGCGGCGAAGCCCCCATGCCCGTCCGCGACCCCTTCGGCGGTGTCCGCTACGCCCCCATGAAAGTCGACGTCGACGAACCCATGCTCCAAAAAGTCGCCGACCTCACCGGCGGCCAAATGTTCCGCGCCACCGACACCTCCTCCCTCGAAAAAATCTACCAAGCCATCAACGAACTCGAAACCACCCCCCGCAAACTCAAACAATACCAAGACTACGAGGAACTCTACCTCTACTTCCTCCTCCCCGGTGCCGCCCTCCTCCTCGCCGGACGCATCCTTGAACAAACCGCCTGGCGCCGCCTCCCCTAACCCCACGCCAGCTCCCCCATGGAACCCAGCCCCCTCACCTTCGCCCGACCCCTCTGGCTGCTCGCCGGCCCCGCCGCCGCCCTCCTCATGGCCTGGCTCTTCGCCCGCGCCGACCGCCGCCGCCAAGCCGACCTCGCCAAACTCGCCCACCCCCGCTTCAGCGCCCGCCTCATGCCAGGCGTTTCCCCCCAGCGCCGCCGCCTCCAGCGCATCCTCTACGGCGCCGCCCTCCTCCTCCTCGCCGCCGCCGCCGCCGGCCCCCGCCAAGGCTTCGAATGGCGCGAAATCTCCCGCCGCGGCATCGACCTCCTCTTCGC
>CALQKQ020000443.1 GCA_943331195.2 Akkermansia muciniphila
ACCTCATCGAACAACCCGCCAGCCCCAACCTCCGCCGCTACCTCGTCCCCTCCTCCAGCCCCCAGCACTTCTTCCGCCTCCGCGCCTCCCTCCCCTAAATCACCCCCTCGGAAGGGCCTTGTGCTGCCTCCCTTCCCGCCCCAGCATGGCCCCATGTCTCCCGAAGAGCCCCGCCCGCTCAACGTCATCCTCATCGGCTTCATGGGCTGCGGAAAAACCACCGTCGGTGCCCTCCTCGCCCGCCAACTCGGCTTCCAATTCATCGACACCGACCAACTCATCGCCCAAAAAGCCCAACTCCCCATCCCCCGCATCTTCGAAACCGAAGGCGAAGCCGGCTTCCGCTCCCGCGAATCCGCCGCCCTCGACTCCCTCGCCGCCACCTCCCACGCCGTCATCGCCACCGGCGGCGGCATCGTCACCGTCCCCAACAACCTCCCCAAACTCCGCGCCCTCGGCCTCGTCATCTGGCTCAACCCCCCAGAACCCATCCTCTACGCCCGCATCCAGCGCAATCAAGACCGCCCCCTCCTCCGCAGCCCCAACCCCCGCCAAACCCTCCACGACCTCCTCGCCCTCCGCCGCCACCTCTACGCCGCCACCGCCCACCTCGACGTCGATGTCTCCGACGTCACCCCCGACGAAGCCGCCTACGGCCTAGCCGAATCCGTCCGCGTCCACTTCTCCCCACCCGCGGCGTGACCCCAGACCCTCCCACCCTCGCCGCGAACCTCAAGCGCCTCGCCGCCTCCCTCGGCCTCCACGACTGCCGCATCGCCCTCATCCGCGGCCCCGCCCCCCACGCCGCCGCCTTCCAGGCCTGGCTCGACGACGGCCGCCACGCCTCCATGGACTGGCTCGCCCGCCAACCCCAGCGCCGCTCCGACCCCCGCCTCGTCCTCCCCGGCGCCCGCTCCGTCGTCACCCTCGCCCTCAACTACTGGCAACCCCGCCCCCCCGCCCCCCCCCCCATCGGCGCCACCGGCACCATCGCCCGCTACGCCTGGGGCGACGACTACCACGCCCTCCTCGACGCCAAACTCCGCGACCTCGCCTCCTACCTCGAAGACTGCGGCGGCACCCAAAAACTCTACGCCGATACCGGCCCCATCCTCGAACGCGACTGGGCCACCGCCGCCGGCCTCGGCTGGAACGGCAAAAGCACCCTCCAAATCCACCCCACCCTCGGCTGCTACTTCTTCCTCGCCGAAATCCTCACCACCCTCGACATCGCCCCCGACACCCCCCTCAACGACCACTGCGGCAAATGCACCCGCTGCCTCACCGCCTGCCCCACCCAAGCCATCACCGCCCCCCACCACCTCGACGCCCGCCGCTGCCTCTCCTACCTCACCATCGAAAACCAAGGCCCCATCCCCTTAGAATTCCGCCGCCCCCTCGGCGATCGTATCTACGGCTGCGACGACTGCCTCGCCGCCTGCCCCTGGAACCGCTTCGCCCAAGCCTCCCGCGAATCCGCCTTCGCCGCCAGACCCTTCGTCCACCAGTGGCCCCTCCGCCAATTCCTCGACCTCGACCCCGCCGCCTTCACCGCCCTCTTCCGCCACAGCCCCATCCGCCGCCTCAAACTCCCCGCCTTCCTCCGCAACGTCTGCGTCGCCCTCGGCAACGTCGGCACCCTCGACGACCTCCCCGCCCTCACCCTCGCCTCCTCCAACCCCCACCCCCTCATCGCCGAACACGCCAGCTGGGCCCTCCAAGAAATCCACCGCCGCCTCTCCCCCTCCCCCCTTATTCCTAATTCTCCTAATTCCCTGTAGAGAATAGGGATTTTTCCCTTGCCCCTCGCCCTCCCTTCCCTACCTTTCCCCCTCCCGCTTTCCTTTCAGCCCCTTCCTACCATGTCCAAAGCCAGCGTCGAAGAAATCAAACTCGCATCCCACGGCCTCCGCGGCGACCTCGCCGAAAACTTCGCCGACCCCGCCCTCTCCCACGTCGAGGAATCCGAAAACGTCCTCCTCAAATTCCACGGCAGCTACCAACAAGACGACCGCGACCTCCGCGCCGCTCGCACCAAGGAAAAACTAGAAAAAGCCTGGAGCTTCATGGTCCGCTCCAAAATGCCCGGCGGCCGCATCTCCGCCCAACAATGGCTCATCCACCACGACCTCTGCCTCCTCTCCGAAGGCTCCCTCCGCCTCACCAACCGCCAAGGCATCCAACTCCACGGCGTCCTCAAAGGTAACCTCAAAGCCGTCATCGCCGGCATCTGCCACAGCGGCCTCACCACCATGGGCGCCTGCGGCGACGTCGTCCGCAACACCATGGCCCCCGCCGCCCCCATCAAAGACGGCATCCGCCAAGACGCCCAACTCCTCTCCGAAGAACTCAGCCAACGCTTCCTCTGGCGCAGCTCCGCCTACGCCGATATCTGGCTCGATGGCGAAAAAATCGACCTCGATTGGGCCCAAGTCGACGTCAATCCCGCCGTCCGCGCCAAAACCACCGCCCACGACCCCAAAGCCGCCGAAGACCCCATCTACGGAGAAAAATACCTCCCCCGTAAATTCAAAATCGGCATCGCCATCGAACCCCAAAACGACGTCGACGTCTTCTCCCAAGACCTCGGCTTCATACCCCACAACGCCGACGGCCAAGTCCAAGGCTACACCCTCACCGTCGGCGGCGGCTTCGGCATGAGCCACGGCCAACTCACCACCCGGCCCTTCCTCGCCCAACCCCTCTTCTACGTCCCCCGACAACACGTCGTCGACGCCGCCGAAGCTATCGTCACCACCCAGCGCGACCACGGCAACCGCACCGAGCGCAAAAACGCGCGCATGAAATACACCGTCCAAACCATGGGCATCGACGCCTTCCGCGACGAAGTCCTCAGCCGCCTCCCCGGCATCCCCACCGCCCCCGCCAAACCCCTCAACTTCACCACCGTCGAAGACAACCTCGGCTGGCACCCCCAAGGCGATGGCTCCCTCTTCTGCGCCGTCTACGTCAGCATGGGCCGCGTCACCGACCGCCCCGACGGCCCCCAGTACCTCAGCGCCTTCAACGAAATCGCCCGCGACCTCGGCCTCCCCTTCATCATCACCCCCAACACCAACGTCATCATCGCCGAGGTCCCCCCAGCCCTCCGGCCCGCCGTCGACGCCATCCTCGCCAAACACCGCGTCCCCCACGCCGACGGCATGACCGCCACCCGCCGCGTCGCCCACGCCTGCGTCGCCCTCCCCACCTGCGGCCTCAGCCTCAGCGAATCCGAACGCGCCCTCCCCGGCGTCCTCGACCAATTCGACCTCATCCTCCGCGAACTCGGCCTCGAACAAGACCCCATCCTCGTCCGCATGACCGGCTGCCCCAACGGCTGCGGCCGCCCCTA
>CALQKQ020000444.1 GCA_943331195.2 Akkermansia muciniphila
ACCCTCCCCCACTTTCCCCACCTTTCAAGCGGCCGCCCTCAACTCCACCTGGCACCCCCCCGAAGCCGCCTTCCGCTGCCGCAAAAAATGCGCAATCTCCACCTCCAACTCCCGGCACCCCTGCGTCCAATACTTCGCCGCACACAGCCGCTTCACCCCATCGTGCGCTGCCGTCAACGCAATCGCATACGCCCCTAACCCCTCCAACTCCCCCAACCGCGCTTCCAATAATTGAAAAAATCCCAACTCAAACCCCTCCCCAGCCTCCCTCGCTAACTCATCCAGCGACAAACTCAGCGCCGGCGGCCGCAGCGCCACCCTCGCCCCAATCTCCTCAAACCCGATCTTCTCCAACACCCCCCGAATCTTCCCACTCAACTCCTCCAACGTAATCGTCGACCCCGCAAACCGCTCCCGCAAATACACCATCAAACTGCGCACAATGTCCGGCGTAAACCACCAGTCCTCCTCCCCAGCCGCCCGCGCCGCCTCCCGTATGTTCGCCTCCAACCACTCCCGTCCATACGCCGCCACCGCATAGCGGCCCACCAGCAACAGCGGCAATTGAGCAGGTAAAGCGATCACAAAGATATTGAGTTAATTTAAAAAAATCCGCCTCCACACCCTCAGCCAGGCGCAAACAACTCCGGATGCACCACACTCGCCGGCACCCGATGCTCCATCGACGCAATCTCATGGATGAATTCCCCCACATCCTGAAACTCCCGATACACACTCGCATACCTCACATACGCCACCGGATCTATGCTGTGCAACTTGTCCATCACCTTCAACCCCACCAGCCGCGACGGAATCTCCCGCTGCCCACTCGCCGCCAAATCCGTCGCAATCTCCTCCGCCGCCCCATGCAAGGTCTCCAAACTCACCGGCCGCTTCTCACACGCCTTCGTAAAACTCCGAATCAACTTCTCCCGGTCAAACGGCTCCCGCGCCTCATTCCGCTTCAACACCAATAAATCCGCCTGCTCCACATGCTCATACGTCGTAAATCGCGTCCCACACCCCAAACACTCCCGCCGCCGCCGAATCGACCCCCCATCCCGCGAAATCCGCGAGTCAATCACCTTGTCATCCTGGTTGTGGCATTTCGGGCAGCGCATGGAGTCAGGACTCCCCCAGGAAGCCTCTATCGCACACTAAGGGACTACCCGTAGTGGTGTCAATCGCCGAACCCACTAGATTTAGACTTTTATCAAAAGCGCGACGCAGCCCCATCCCTCCCCCGAGAATGATTGACACCACCCCCCCTCCATGGCACTCACCTCCTGACATGCACCTCCGCTCCCGCATCCTCTCCCTCTCCCTCGCCCTCCTCCCCTCCGCCCACGCCGCCCCAGGCTGGAACCAATTCCGCGGCCCCCACGGCAACGGCCAAGCCGAAGCCGCAAACCTCCCCCTCTCCTGGTCCGACACCGAACACGTCCTCTGGAAAACCCCCATCCCCCACCAAGGCTGGTCCACCCCCCTCATCCTCGACAACCAAGTCTGGCTCACCTCCGCCACCGAAGACGGCCGCGAATTCTGGGCCTTCTGCCTCGACCGCTCCTCCGGCAAAATCCTGCACCAAGTCAAACTCTTCTCCAGCGACCACCCCGAACCCCTCGGCAACCCCCTCAATTCCTACGCCTCCCCCACCGGTTTCCTCGAAAAAGGCCGCGTCTACCTCCACTTCGGCAGCTACGGCACCGCCTGCCTCGACACCACCACCTTCCAAGAACTCTGGCGCCGCACCGACCTCCCCTGCCGCCACCTCCGCGGCCCCGCCTCCTCCCTCTTCCCCTGGAAAAACTCCATCATCCTCACCATGGACGGCGCCGACGTCCAATACCTCGCCGCCCTCGACAAACAAACCGGCCAAACCCTCTGGAAAACCAACCGCGATACCGCCTTCAACGACCTCGACGAAAAAGGCCAGCCCTCCCTCGAAGGCGACTTCCGCAAAGCCTACAGCACCCCCATCCTCATCGACGTCGCCGGCACCCCCCAACTCGTCTCCACCGGCTCCCGCGCCACCGTCGCCTACCACCCAGACACCGGCAAAGAAATCTGGCGCGCCACCTACCAAGGCTTCTCCAACGCCAGCCTCCCCGCCTGGATCAACGGCCTCCTCGTCCTCAACACCGGCCACGGCAAAGCCACCCTCCGCGCCTACCGCATCACCCCAGAATCCACCGGCGATATCTCCAGCGCCCTCCTCTGGGAACAAACCAAATACATCCCCACCCGCTCCTCCCCCGTCGTCGCCCATAACCTCATCTTCCTCATGGCCGACAACGGCCTCCTCAGCGCCGTCGACCCCGCCGACGGCGCCCTCCTCTTCACCGAACGCACCGGCGCCTCCTGCAGCGCCTCCCCCCTCTTCGCCGACGGAAAACTCTACTTCTGCAACGAACGCGGCCAATGCTACGTCCTCCAACCCGATCGCACCTACCGCCCCCTCGCCGAAAACTCCCTCCCCGACGGCATCATGGCCAGCCCCGCCGCCGCCGAAGCCGACCTCTTCCTCCGCACCAAATCCCACCTCTACCTCCTCCGCCAAAACCCCTGATCCCTTCCCCAGCCCCAAGTTGACAAACCCCCTCCCCGCCGCTTTCCTCCCATCCCCTCTCCCCCCAGCATGACCCATCCATCCCAGGAGATCACCTGCCGCACCACCACCTGGTTCAAAAAACGGCGCCTCATCATGGTCGCCCTCCTCCTCGGCTTCAGCGCCTACTTCTTCTACGATTGGAAATTCGGCTACCCCAAACAGCGCGACGAATACCTCGCCTACTGGCCCACCTACCAAGAAAAAGCGCTCAACCAAAAAGACGACAAAGCCTGGCGCGCCCTCGCCCGCGATAACGGCTGGCCCGCCTCCCCTAAAGAAAAAGACTGGGATTACAAAATCAAAGAACAACTCATCTGGGGCCTCGGCACCGGAGCCATCGGCCTCGCCCTCCTCCTCTCCTACCTCCGATTCGTCGGCCGCACCCTCCGCTGCGACGCCGACAGCCTAACCACCCCCGACGGCCGCCGCATCCCCTTCGCCAGCGTCACCAAAGTCGACAAACGCAAGTGGGACAATAAAGCCCTCGCCTACCTCTGGTGGCAAGACCAAGGCACCTCCCGCAAAGCCGTCATCGACGACCTCGTCTTCGACGGTGCCGGCCACGTCCTCGACCGCCTCATGGCCCAATTCCACGGCGAATTGATCGACCTCGAGCGCCCCCCTGCCCCGCCCCCCTCCGACCCAGACCCCAGCGCCCCAGCGCCCCTACAACCAAGCTCCACCGAACCAAGCCCCCCACCCTCCTAGCCCCACCCTCGATTCGGTTTTCAGT
>CALQKQ020000445.1 GCA_943331195.2 Akkermansia muciniphila
GCACTGGCCGATTGCCGACGCTCCCTTTCTATGAAATCATCTCCCATGAACGCCACCCTCCCTGCTCCTGAAACCTTGCCGGATGCCCACGGCCACTTTGGCGCTTTTGGCGGCATGTTTGTGCCAGAAACCCTCATGTTCGCCCTCAATGAGCTGTCGGCGGAATACGATCGCGCCAAGGCCGACCCCGCGTTTCAGGCGGAGCTGGACCATCTGCTGCGGGAATATGTGGGCCGCCCGACCCCGCTTTATTTTGCGGAGCGCTGGACGGAACGATTGGGCGGGGCCCGGATTTATTTGAAGCGGGAAGACCTCCTCCACACCGGAGCCCACAAGATCAACAATGCCCTCGGACAAATCCTGATCGCGCGGCGCCTCGGCAAAAAGCGCATCATCGCGGAGACCGGCGCCGGCCAGCACGGGGTGGCCACGGCCACGGTCTGCGCCCGTTTCGGCTTCGACTGCGTCATCTACATGGGCGCGGAAGACATGCGCCGCCAGGCCCTCAACGTGGCCCGCATGAAATTCCTCGGCGCCGAAGTGCGCGCCGTCACCGCCGGGCAAGCCACCTTGAAAGAAGCGGTCAATGAAGCGATGCGCGACTGGGTGACCAACGTCCGCGACACCCATTACATTCTCGGTTCGGCGCTCGGCTCGCATCCATTTCCCATGATTGTGCGGGACTTTCACCGCGTCATCGGGGTGGAAGCGCGCCGCCAGATTCTGGAGCGGGAAGAGCGCCTCCCCGACTTGCTGATCGCCTGCGTGGGCGGCGGCAGCAATGCCATCGGCCTCTTCCACCCCTTCCTCGCCGATGCGGCCGTGGCCATGACCGGCGTGGAAGCCGGAGGCGAAGGCATCACCGAGGGCCGCCATGCCTCGCGCTTCCAGGGCGGCAAGCTGGGCGTCCTCCAAGGGACCAAGACCATGCTGCTGGCGAACAGCGATGGCCAAATCCAACTCACCCACAGCGTCAGCGCGGGCTTGGACTACGCCGCCGTGGGCCCGGAGCACGCTTACTATCAATCGCAGGGCCGCATCAATTACACCTACGCCACCGACGCCGAAGCGCTCGACGCCTTCCAGGAATTGTCGCGCACCGAAGGCATCATCCCCGCCCTCGAAACCGCCCACGGCCTGGCCTATGTCAAAAAAATCGCCCCCACCATGGGCAAGGATCAGATCATCATCGTGAACCTGAGCGGCCGCGGCGACAAGGACGTCGCCGAAGCCTCGCGGCACATTTTTGGGCAGGAACTGAAATTCTGAGGCCCTGGGAGGCGCTCCCTCGTTGCCGCTCGCGCGGGGTTTCTGCAAGGTGTCGGCTGGATGCGGCGTTTCACGGCGCGCCACCTTCGCGCCCGCCTCCATGAAACGCCTCCTCTTCCTTCTGTTGTTTTCCTGCTCCGCCGCCCTCGCCGATGGCGTGGCCGACAACTTGTCGGAAAACGTCCGCCGCCAGCCCCCCGCCGGCGTGGCCATCCCCGAGGAGCTGCGCGCCACCCTCAGCGCCGAAGCCCAGCGCCTCGGCGCCGCGATTGAGGACCTGCGCGGGAAACTCCAAGACAAACCGGAGCTGCGGCGCCACCTGCCGGACGTGCAGATCTTCCACAAGGCGGTCGATTGGGCCTTGCGCTACGACGAAATCTTCGACCCCAAACAAGGCACCTGGGCCACCAGCCAGTTGCAGGACGGCTTTGCCCGCCTCGATGCCTTGGCCCAGGGGCAGCTCCCTTGGCTAGAAGCCCGGGGCCTCGTGGTGCGGGGCTATCAATCCAAAATCGACGGCTCGATTCAGCCCTTCGGCCTGGTGGTGCCGGAGTCTTTTCAAAAAAACCTCCCCTGGCGCTGGCGGCTCGACTGCTGGTTTCACGGCCGCGGCGAGACCCTGACCGAACTGGATTTCATTCACCAACGCCAGAACAGCCCCGGCGAATTCACCCCCCCCGATGCCTTGGTGCTGCACCCCTACGGGCGATATAACAACGGCCAGCGCTTCGCCGGCGAGACCGATTTCTTTGAAGCCCTCGAAACCGTGCAGCGCGACTACCGCATCGACGAAGACCGCATCGTGGTGCGCGGCTTTTCCCTCGGCGGTGCCGCCTGTTGGCATCTCGCCACCCACCACGCCTGGCGCTGGTGCGCCGCTAACCCCGGCGCCGGCTTCAGCGAGACCGAACAATTCCTCAATTTCTTCCAAGGCGAAAAACTCCAGCCCTTCCCCTGGGAGCGCCAACTCTGGAACCTCTACGACTCCACCTCCGTCGTCGCTAACCTCTACAACGTGCCCACCGTCGCCTACAGCGGCGAGATCGACCGACAAAAGCAGGCCGCCGATGTCATGGACGAGGCCGCCGCGCGCGTGCAACTGACCTTGAAGCACGTCATCGGCCCCAAAACCGCCCACCAATTCGAGCCTCAGGCCAAACGCGAAGTGGCTCGCCTGGTCGACCAAATTGCCACCCAGGGCCGCGTCGCCCTCCCCACCCACGTCTCCTTGTCGACCTACACCCTCAAAAACAACCGCCAAGCTTGGGTCGAAATCGACGCCCTCAAGGAGGACTGGAAGTTAGGGTTTGTCGATGCCTATCTCAACCAGCCTAACGGCTTGCTGATCAACTGCAGCCCCACGGAAAACGTCGAAGCCTTCACCCTGCGCTTCCCGCCGCAAAACCGCGTCATGAGCGCGGGAAACCAACCCTCCGCGATCCGGGTCGACCGCCAGCCCGTGGCCGTAGCCAGCCTCCCTCAGAGCGATGGCTCCTGGACGATCCAACTCCACCGCGAGGGAGCCACCTGGAAGGAAGGGCCGCTGTCCTACCCCGGTCTGCGCAAAAAACACAATCTCCAGGGACCCATCGACGACGCCTTCATGGACACCTTCCTCTTCGTCCGCCCGACCGGCTCACCCGCTAACGAAAAAGTCGGCGCTTGGGTGCAAGCGGAAATGGCCCGCGCCATCGAGCACTGGCGGCGCCACTTCCGCGGCGAGGTGCGCATCAAAGACGACACCGCCATCACCCCAGAGGACCTCCAATCCGCCCACCTCATCCTCTGGGGCGACCCGTCCTCCAACGCCTTGATCGGGCAGACCGCGGCCCAGCTGCCCATCGCCTGGAGCGCGGGCCAAATTCAAGTCGGCGCCAAGAGCTTCCCCGCCGCCGACCACGCCCTGATTTGCATCTACCCGAATCCCCTCAACCCCGAGCGCTACCTCGTCCTCAATAGCAGCTTCACCTTCCGCGACTACGACTACCTCAACAACGCCCGCCAAACCCCCAAGCTCCCCGACTGGGCCATCATCGACCTCAACACCCCCCCC
>CALQKQ020000446.1 GCA_943331195.2 Akkermansia muciniphila
CAAGGCCCCGGAAAAAACGGCTCCCGCCCGCCGCGCCCGCCCCCTAGCGGCGACCCATGCCCAAGGTGGTCCGGCAATAGGCCAGGCTGCGCTCCAACTCCGCTTTCTGGTATTTCGGCTCCGCCGTCTGCCGGTCCTCCCCCGCCGCCGGTTGCCACGAGGGGATCGCCTTGCCCGTTTTCGCAAGATTCAAAAAGCGCGCAAAGTCGCCCGCCCGCACCCGCTCGTAAGCACTCCAAAAATCCGCTTTCCGCCACGCAAAAGGCCGCGCAAACCCCGAAATGATCTCCAAGATAAAAGGTGCCTCCGGACACAACTCCGCATAGCGCTGCGCATAGGCCTTCATGTCCACCCCCCCTTCTCCCATCGCCGTCCACTGCACCTGCACCCCCTCGGCATCGTCCCAAATCATGCTGTCCCGCATCCCGCTGCAAAGCACATAGGGCGCGAGAATCTCCAAATTCGCCATCGGCTCCTCCAAAGTCCACGTGGCATTGCCGCAATCAATCGTCACCCCCACAAAATCCTTGCCGCAAGCCTCCACCAACTCCCGCAGCTCCCAGGCCTGCATGTCCCCAGCGTGGTTCTCGATCGCAATCTTCACCCCCGCATTCACCGCGCGCGTCTTGGCCGCCTGACAAACCTTCACCGTATCCGCCTGGCGGGCCGGAATCCCCCCCGGAGACTTGCGGTCCTCCGCAAACCCCTGATAGCAGCGCAGCACCGGCGAACCCACCGCCTGCGCCACCCGAATCGCCAAGGCCAAATGCTCGTCGGCACTGCCCCACTTGTCCGGAAAACGATGCGCACTCGGACAAATCCCCCCCGTGCCCGCATACAACACGATCCCCAGATCCCGCGACTTCTTCCCCAAATCCTTCAAATACCCCTCCGCGTGGCTCTCATACACCTCCAAATCCGACAACAACAGGCAATCCACCTTCAGCGTAGCCGCATAATCCAAAATCTGCCCCGCCTTCCAGCCCAGCGCCCGAATCGAAAAATTGTCAAAGCCCAAGGCCAAACGGCGCGGGGCCGCCGCTGACTGCGCCCAGGCCGGACGCGCCAGCAAGGCGGGAGCTAGAGCAGCGGCGGATTGCAACAGGGAGCGGCGGTTCATCATAAAAATGGCAAGGTTCCTTGGTAACGGGGCCCAGCGCGCCTTCTTGCGAAAAATGAAATGCCGCAGGATTGCCCTTTTGGGGCCCCCTCATCGCAACTAGACTGTACCCCCATGAGATTTCCACAATGCCTGTTTTTCGCGGGATTCTGCGCCAGCTTTGCCCTGCTCCACGCCCAATCCCCTTCCCCCGCCGCCCTCCCCGCCGCCCCCTACGAAGCGCCCCCCTCCCTCCGCGCCGAGGCCATCCTCCCCCCTTCCCTCCTCAGCGGGCCCCACTACCGCGTCCTGCCCAACGTCCACACCGAAGGCGGCATCCACCGCTTCACCATCGATTCCGACGCCGGATCCTTCACCGCCGATGGCGAAGAAATGCTCCTCGAGCGCCTCCGCGAAATCAACGCCATCCACCAACTCCGCCAAGTCTCCCAAAGCGAGGAATACCGCGCCGCCCTCGCCACCGCCGCCAAAGCCCCCCTCAACCTCGCCAAAAACCTCGCCACCCAACCCAAAGAAACCGTCCAAGGTGCCGCCAAAGGCGCTTGGAAAATGATGAACCGCGTCGGCGAAAGCATCCGCAGCACCGTCAGCGGCCGCGAGCGCTCCGCCTACGAAGAATCCGCCGCCCGCGACCTCATCGGCTTCTCCAAAGTCAAACGCGGCCTCGCCGTCAGCCTCGCCGTCGACCCCTACTCCCGCAACGAAGTACTCCAAAAAACCCTCGACGACGTCGCCTGGGCTTCCTACGCCGGCAAAATGACCTTCTCCGCCGTGCTCCTCCCCCTCGGCGGCGCCGCCGCCAACGTCGCCAGCGGCGTCCAACTCGGCTCCGCCCTCGGCGATGCCATCCGCGACAACGGCCCCTCCGACCTCCGCCTCCTCAACCAAAAAAGCCTCGCCGCCCTCGCCATCCCCCCAGACCTCATCCAGTCCTTCCTCGACAACCCCGCCTTCTCCCCCGTTCACCAAACTCTCTTAACGCAAGCTCTCACCAGCCTCCGCGGCGTCGCCGACCTCGGCGTGCTCCTCGATCTCGCCAAGGCCGCCACCGACGAAGACGACGCCCGCTTCTTCCAGCGCACCGCCGAACTCATCGCCTGGCTCCACCAAACCTCCACCCCCATCGCCCGCCTCGTCAGCCTCCAGGGCTTTCCCATCTGCCTCGCCCGCGACGGCTCCGTCGTCGTCGCCCTCAACCTCTCCTACGCCAGCTGGAATCCCCTCACCGATCGCTTCATCACCGCCCTCCGCCAACCCCAAGGCCTCAGCCCCACCGGTTTTAAAGTATACCTCTCCGGAAGCGTCTCCCCACTGCTGCGCCAACAACTCCAAGCCGTCGGCATCCCCGTCACCGATCGCCTCAGCCCCGCCCTCCGCCCCTGACCACGCCCGCCTAACCAGCGTCCTCCATCTCCCCCTCACCTCCCCTACCACCCATGAAAACAAACCATCGACTCCTCCTCCTCGCCGCCGCCGCCCTCCCCCTCAGCGCCTGCGTCGACCCCTACTACGCCGGCGGATACCCCCCGCGCCCCGTCGTTGTGCCACCGCCCGTCTATGTCGCCCCGCGCCCCGTCTACGTGGCCCCGCGGCCCGTCTACGTCGCGCCCCGCCCGGTCTACGTCGCCCCTCGCCCCGTCTACCCTCACTATCACCAGGGCGGCTACGGCGGCTACGGCGCCCCCCGCCGCTGGTAGTCCTTGCCGACCTCGGCCCGCGCACCCGGCGACGTTCCTGCCGCCGGGTGCCGCCGCCTCGCCTGCTTCCCCAGCAGGCCCTCAGCGCGCCTTGAGCGTCTCCACCCGCAGCAGCACCGGCGGCGCTAACACGCATTCCAAAGCCGCAATCGCCGCCACCGCCTGCTTCATCTTCCCAAAAGTAGCCTGGTGCAGCATCAGCATCAAATCGGCATCCGCCCCCGCATCCACCTCCGGTTGCTGCAACGATAGGATCCCAATCCCGTGCTCCGCAATGATCGTGGAAATGGACGCCACCACCCCCGGCCGGTCGTCCACGCGCAGGCGCACATAATAGCGACTCAAGGTCTCATCCACTGGCAAACAGGCCCCGTAGTGCCCCTGCGGCACAAAGCCGTTGTTCGTTCCCGCCTCGTTCGTCAAATTGTCCGCCGCATCCGCCAGGTCGCTGATCACCGAGCTGCTCGTGGCATTCTGCCCCGCCCC
>CALQKQ020000447.1 GCA_943331195.2 Akkermansia muciniphila
ACCCCCTTATGCCTGCCAAAATCCTTGGGCCACGTCTCGGGCTCGTCATGCCGGTAGGTCTTGTAGCCCACGCTGAACACGGAATCTCCCTCGGGTGTGTACTGATAACCCCAACCACCATCAGGTCCCGGCTTCTCGACCGATTTCATCCAATCGTGCGTCTCCTTGATCAGCCTGATGTAGCGTTCTTCACCCGTGGCCATATAGAACCAACCGGCCATCTGGCTAATGAAGCGGTTGAAAACGCGAGCTTCGATCAGAGGCATTTCAAAGTTGCGCGCAGTGGTGGGCTTGCCGTCCAGGCCGTACTGCTGACACCACCCCCGGACCTTGCCTTTGCCCCATTGGGAATCAAACAGCCATTGTCCAAGTTGAGGGAACTTGGCCAGATATTTCTGATCTTTGGTCAGACGGTAGGCGCAGAGAAGAATGCGAATCGAAGCGCTGGTGGACCCGTCATTGTAAGAGTAGCCCTCCAACGTTCCCGAAGTTGACGTGACCGTCTTTCCGGTTCGCTTGTAACCCTGTGTCCAGTAATCCGGCCATGTGCCATTGTCATTCTGGATCAACAGGAGATAATCCGCCGCCCGGATCGCAGATGCACGATACTTCTCGTCAGAGGTTTGCTTGTAAGCAGCCAACATCAGGTAGAACGGCCCGGTCTGAAAATAATCCTGGAAGCGACACATCTCTCCCGTGTCCTTTTCCTGATAATTTCTTTGATTGATGATTTCCCACCGCTCTCCTTCGCTTCCGCTAACAGGTGCAACCAGATATTTGCATCCCCAGAATCCCTCTTTCTCCTGGATGGTCAGAAAAAAATCAGCTATCTCCAGGGCGGCTTTACGGTACTTGGAGTCGCCGAAGACCAACGTGCCATCGAAGTAGGGAAAAGCTGCTCCGGCGGCCATGCTCCACTGCAAGTTGACATCGAATCGGCCATCGTTCGTTCGTTTGAGATAACCCCATTCATTGGGGCCAACGCGGAGAGGAACGAACGGGCCGGTTCGATTGGTGAGTCCAGCATCCAACCAACTGCGAAAGTCGCTCTGGCAGTCGGCCAGGAGTTGCTTGTCCACCTTCGCCAACAGCGAGTCCAGTTCGGCCTGTTCCTTCCCGGCGGCTTTCGCTGTTCCGGCAGGAGCACATATCGCCAGCAACACAGCCGCAAGACTCACGAGCCAACAGGAACGATTTTTGAAGAAGGACAAACAACCGTTTGCTAACACTTTACGGTTCAGGATGATTTGGTTTTGTTTGGTGTTCATTTTTAATTTTTTATCTGCTCACTGCCAGTCAATATCAGAACGCCGTGCAAGGCCATACCTGAAAGGAAATTGCTTTTCGCGGGGGGCGTCATTGGCGGGTTCCAGAACGGGGAGTGCGGGGGTCTGCTCCACAAAACGTGGCCTTCTCCCGCCGCCGAGGTATGCCGCGGCAACTCGCGAATCTCTGTCTTTCCCGCGCTGGGCGGCCACGCAAAGCGCAGCGAATCCGGCGTCACCGCGATCCGCAGCGGCGGTTCGTCTGCGGGCAGCAGCGGGCAAAGAAAGACAAGCGTAGTGAGCAGGCAGCGGAGAAAAGTCATTGATTGCGTCCTTATTGAATCTTCAAAATCCCCGAACCCCGGATGAACTTGGGTAAGCTCTCCGCATTGTAAGCTCCTGGTGCCTGCACCTTGCCATCGAGGAAGAGTTTGCCGATGCGCATCTCTCCCTGAAAGGTCAAATCCAACATGCCACCTTCCATCAGTGAGACTTCCGTCTTGTCTCCTAAACTGTGGATATTCGGAAGCAGCAGCGTGCCTTGTTTCACCGTGGTGGGGCCGGTGTGGGTGTTGGTGCCGGAGAGCGTCCATGTGCCCGTGCCGGTTTTGGTGATGGCGGTGACGGCCTTGCCTTTGCGGTCATAGACGTTTTCGATGTTAAAGGCGATTTCCCCGGTGCCGGCGCTGGAACCGGCAAGGATGATGGTTTTGTTTTCCCCATAGCCAGACATCACGAAAGGGCTGGTCAGTTTCAGCAGTCCCGTGCCGGATTGATCGAGCGTGATGGAGTCACCACCGCCGGGAAGGTTTAGGGTCCGGTCGGTGGTCTCACCTTTGCCGGTATAGGTCAGGGTGCTGCCGCCACTGATCATGATCTCGCCGTCGGCATCGGTCTTGGGCGCGCCAAGGCTGCTGCTGGGTGCGCCTTTTGCCACCCGGTTGAGCGACATCACGCTGAGTGTTCCACCGGTCACGATCGTCTGGCCGCTGTAGGTATTGGCGCCGGAGAGTTTGAGGGTTCCCGCACCGCATTTTTTCAGGTGGAGGCTTCCGCCCCCCGGCCCCTTGGAATCCGCGATGGGGGCGGATAGTTCCTGCACACTCGTGGCACCGGTCGTATCCAGACCGAAGGTGGCACCGGCCAGCAGGCCGTTCTGATTGACGCCCGTGGCAAGGCTCCGGAGCATGGTCCCGGCCTGCTCCGCGGTGAAGGACACCGGCGCACCCACATGCAGCCGCAGCTCCCCCGCCGCACCATTGACCGTGATATTCGCGGGTGTCCAGCTCGCGGACTCATTGTTGTAAAGTGAGGACTTTACTTCAAGGAGTCCCATTTCCACTTTGGTGGCCCCCGTGTAGGTATTGCGCCCGAAGAGTTTGAGCGCCCCGATCTTGGTGCCGTGGTCCACGCGATGCCCGGTCTGCGTGAGGCCGCCGGGTCCGCTGATGCCTCCCTCCTTGTTATCGAACTCCACAAAGTCGGGAGAACTAACCAGCATGTTTCCTTTCAAGATCACCGGTCCGCTCCAGCGACCGTGACCGCCGGAAAAGATGCGCCCGCCGTTCGCGGTCAGCGGATTCATCACCGGCTCGCCGCCGATCCCGATCGCCCCGTCATTGTTAATCGTCACCGGCCCAGTTCCCAGTCCCTGCTTCTGCACGGAAAGAGAGCCGTCGTTCACGATGGTCCCGCCGCTGTAGGTGTTGGTCGGGTTGCTGACATGGAGCGAGTGCGGGCCATCCTTGATCAATGCGCCCTCGCCGGAAATGACGCCCGGCAGGAACACGCGGGTGTCATCGAGTTCCAGGCCGTCGATGGTAAGATCAGCATCGAGCCGGATGGGGGCTTTGATCGTGACTTCGGCACGAGTCTGGCTGTTCATGTGAGGCAAAAGGGACGAACTGCTCTTGGCGAAAACCAAAGTACCATTGCCGATCCATGTAGGGAATGAGCCGGTGAAATTGAGTTGATTGAGCACGAAATCTCCCTCGCCCTCTCTCGTCACCGTAAACCTGCCAGGCGCATTGAAGT
>CALQKQ020000448.1 GCA_943331195.2 Akkermansia muciniphila
GCTCCGAAATTCTGTCCACCACCCCCGCCGCCACCACCGCGCGGGCGATCTGCGCGCGGGCCGCCCGGCCCTCCGGCCCCGGGTGGGCGATCCGCCCCGGGCGGGGGGCCTCCCGGGCCATTCAGGGGAGGTCCCTCAAGCGGGGCCCCGCCCGCGCCCGCGCCCCCGGCTCCGGCCCCTTGGGCCAGGGTTTGGGGATTGACCATTTGGGGGATCCAAAAGACCAGGCGCACGGGATCCTGCCCGTCGAGGTAGGTGAGGGTCATTTCCACGAAAGACGGCCGCAGGGTCTGGGTGCGCAGCCACTCCACTTCCCATTCCTGGGTGCTATCGTTGAAAAAGCGCCAATTGAGGGTCAGAATGCCCTCCATCAGGTTCAATTTAGCGAGGACCTTGCGCTCGTCTAATTTGTCCGCTTCGTAATCTGCAGTCTGCTCCTCGTCGAGGTAGAGCAGCGATGCCTGCAGACCCACGCCCGAATCCGCCCGGGCGGTGCGGAAGATCACGCTATTGGATCCTGCGGGCACCCCAGGCCAGGTGAAGGCCAAGGGAAAATCGGTGAAGGCGACATCGCTCAATCCAGACTGAGCCCCGCCCACGGGTAGCAGCACCACCTTGGCATTTCCCGGGAGGGCTTCAAAATTCCGCCGCAGCAACTCGCAAAAACTGTGCATCCGCATGGTCTTGCCCTGCCGCTCCGTCACCTCTTTGCTCACCTCCATGGCCCCGCGCTGCACCGAAAAAATGCCGCCCGTGAGAATCCCAAAAAGCGCCAGGCCGAGCAAGACCTCAATCAGGGTGAAGCCGCCCCGCGCCATCGCCGCGAAGCCCTGGTCCCGGCCACGGGGCCCCCGGCGGAGCGGGGATGAGCGACGATTGCTGCGGGGACCTCTCATACAATTAGGGGGCCCCGGCCGGAGCGGGAGCTGCGGGCGCGCCTCCCGCCTGGGGTTGGTAAAGCTTGGCGTAGCGGTAGGTGTCCGCGATCATCTCGCCCTTGGTGCCAAAATTGTCGTACTCGGCACGCACGATGACGTGAAACATGTCCTGGAGCACCTGGCCGTCGGCATTTTCTAACTTGTCCAGCTTGACGATTTCGGTGCGCGTGATGACCCCGAGGTCGTCCGGGTCCGATTCAAAAACGCCCTCCTCCATGCGCTGCAGTTTGCTGTATTCCGTCAGCGTCGACTGCAAGCGCAGCAGCATGCGCAACTCCAACTGGCCCACCACGGCGGTTTGCGCGCCGATCGAAAGCGCCCGCATCAGCCCAAGCGCCACCATGCCAAAAATGGCGATGGCCATGATCAGTTCCATCAAGATCATGCCGCGCGGGCGGGTGAATGGGGGGCGCGTCATGGGGATGAACAGAGTCTAGAAAAAAGGGGCCTAGCGCTCTCCGGCGTGTTGAAATTCCTCGCTGGAAAGCGCCGCCGTGAGGGGATCGAAGGATACCGTGATGGTGGCAAAATCAGAGATGAAGCGAATATTGATCGGCTCACAGAGGCCGCTGTGCTCGAAAACCCACGCGTCCGGCCGCGCCACATGCCACTCGGTTTCGCCCCAGTGACGCACTTCCATGCGGACTTCGGGGTCGATTTGGTAGGTATCCACCCCGCTGCCGCGCTTCAGTTTGGTATCGACGTCTTTAAAGAGCTTGAGGTCCTCCTCGTGCACCGCTTGCTTGGGCTCCAAGACAAAGCGATCCGGGAGCAGCTTGATCTGCCAAGCGCGCTGCTCCTCCATGGAGCGGGCCCAGGCGCGCTTGGCCATGATGCGCAACTCGTTGAGTGGTGCCCGCAGGTTGCGTTCGTCGTTCAAGGAGCCCGCCGCAATCATGCTGCCAGAGGCGATCAAGCCGATGATGGCCAGCGCCACCAGCATCTCCATGAGGGTGAAGGCGCGGCGTTTCATAGCACAGAAGGTGGTCATAGGCAGCGGAGCGGTGCCAAGCACCGCCGCCGGACAAAATCAGTCTGGGCTGGCCCAGTTGCCCACGTCGTCGGGGGTGTTTTCCAAGCCGTCCGGGCCCTTGGACCAGAGGTCATACTTGTCGCCACCGCGCTTCGCGGGAAGGGTGTAGATCAGCGGATTGCCCCAGGCATCGGTGACTTCGTCCTCCGAGCGGACCAAGCCAGCGGTCTTCAGGGCCTGCAGCCCGGCGCTCTGGGTGGGCAATTTGCCGCTCTTCTGCGAGCTGTAGAGTTGGATTTGGCCGCCTAGGATGCCCAACTTGGTTTGGGTCTTGGTGACCTTGGCGCTGTCCATAATGCCGCTGTAAACGGCGGCACCGCCACCCATGAGCAGGCCAATGATCGCCAGCACCAAGAGGAGCTCCATCAAGGTGAAGCCGCGGCGACGGGAACGGGAAGAGAGAGGAGTAAGCAATTTCATAGAGAGTAAGGATCAGGAGTGAAGCGGAACCATTTGTTGCTGGGTTTAGAACACGGGGGGCCCCCAGCGTTCAATGCTGATTTTCCTTCATCCCAGAGTCGGCCGCGACTGCGGGAAGCGCGGTCGGCGGCACCGCTGCCGCACCAGCCGCGCCCCGGCCGCTTTCCTCCGCAGCCGCAGCCGCCCGCCGCTCCTGCCGCCGCAGCGTCTGCTCGTGGTAATAGCCCCGCCGATAGCCTTGACGATAAAACCCGCGCTCCTCCCCCTCCAAAACCAAGGCCCCGCGATCGTCGTCAAAGCGAAAGCCCTCCCGCTCGTCTTGCTGCCCCGCCATGAAGGCCACCCGATACGCCGCCCGCGCCCCAGCGCTCCAAGCCGCACTTCCCGGCGGGTAGCCCGGACCAAACCGCCCCCCCTCCTCCACCGGGCGCGGCACCGCCCCACCCGCACAAGCCGCCAGCCCCACCGCGACCAACAGCGCCCCCAGGGCTCGCCCCCGCGCCCCACGAAACCACTCCATCCCCACCAACCCGATTTGCTGCAACGCGCTCATCCCCCTACCCTGCCGGAGTCCCCGGCCCGCGCAAGCCCATCCCCGCCACCATCTTTGCTCCCACCACCGCGCCCGCCCCCAAATCCCGCGCATTTCAACTTGAGCCGCCTCCGATCTGCACTAGGATCCGACGCCTCGCCGGCTTAGCTCAGTGGTAGAGCAACGGTTTTGTAAACCGTCGGTCCTCGGTTCAAATCCGAGAGTCGGCTCCAGCTTAACTCCCTTAAAATGAGCGAGTTTCAGCAAAAAGGGCCAAAATCCCCGGAGGGCCAGAACTGCACCGAAATGCACGTTATAACACCGTTTTGAAGGCCGCGAAGCGGATTTTAAGCGACCAGATTTGGCA
>CALQKQ020000449.1 GCA_943331195.2 Akkermansia muciniphila
CAAGCCCCCTGCGGCCCGGCCCAAGACCTCACCCCCGCCCCAGCGCCCCCCTCCTCACGACCCCTTGACGTCATAGCACTGGATGAATTCCTGATCCCGCAGGTACAACCGCCCATTCACAATCACCGGGTGCGTCCAAATCTTGCCCTGCGGCTTCCGCTGCGTGGTTTGCGGTGCCAGCGTGAACCGGCCCGTTTCCTTCCAACCCGCCGGCGAGGCCTTCACCAGCGCCACCGCCCCCGTCTTCTCGTCCACGCAAACCAAATGCCCCCCGGCAAAACCCACCCCACCCTTCCCCAGCCCATCGTCCTTCCACACCGTCTCCCCCGTGAGAAAATCCTGACAAGTCCATCCTCCCTTGTCGGAATGCCCATACAGCTTGCCGTCGACCAAAATCACCCCGCCGTGGTGATTGACCATGGTGTTATTTTCATAAACCACCTCCGGCTCCTTACCCCCTAGCTTCAGAAGGCGGCAGCCCACCCCGTAGCCAGCCGTCACATACAGATAACCATCATGGTAAATCGGCGTCGGAATCACCGCCACCCGACCCGGAAAGTCGGACTGCCAAAGCAGTTCTCCATTGTCAGGATTCACCGCAAACACCTTCCGCGTCAACAACTGCACCACCTGCCGCTGGCCCGCATGGTTGATCAAAATCGGCGAGGAATATTGGGCTGGTTCTTTGATCCCCACACTGCGCCACAGCACCTTGCCCGTCTTCTTATCCAGCGCCGCCATGGTGCCTTGGCCCCCGCCCGGCGTGCAGATCACCCGATCCCCATCCACCAGCACCGACTCCGTATACCCCCAGTCCTGCAGCTGCCCCCCCAAATCCGCCACCAGGTCGACCTTCCACAACACCTTGCCATCCTTCACCGACAGGCACCCCAGCACCCCATTGGCCGAAAGCGCATACAAAAAATCCCCCTCCACCGTCGGCGTGGAGCGCGGCCCGTCCCCCCAATTGTTGGGGTAAACCCGCGCATCCAGCACCGCCGCCCACTTTTTCTGACCGCTGGCCGCATCCAAACAAATCACCTGCTCTCCGCCCTCCAGCGCCCCCAGCGTGAAAAGCCGGTCCCCCACCACCGAAAACCCCGCATACCCCAGCCCTGCCTCCTTGTAGACCCACTCCTGCTTCGGCCCCGCCGCTGGCCAAGGATGCAAAATAGACGCGTCCGGCGAATGGTCGTCCCGCTTCTCCCCCCGCCACTGCGGCCAATCCGCCGCCCCAAGCACCGAACAACCATAAGCCAACAAGACCAAAGAAAGCAGGGGTTTCATCATAAAAATAAAGGTAAAACGTCCTCACCAAACGCACGCGCGGCAACTCCCATTTCACCTCCACCCACCCTTTCTCCGCCAAATCGACCAACTCGCCCCCCCCCGCAGTTTCCCTTGCCCAAGCCCCCCGAGCGGCGTTCCTCATCGCATGCAGGCAAAACCACACAGCGCCCTAATCCTCGTCGGCCACGGATCCACCCTCAATCCCGACTCCTCCACCCCCACCATGGATCACGCCGAGACCATCCGCCAACAAGGGGTCTTCGCCGAAGTCGTCTGCGCCTTCTGGAAGGAAGAACCCTCCATGCGCGAAGTCCTCCGCATGGTCGATAGCCCCGAAATCTACGTCGTCCCCAATTTCATCAGCGAAGGCTACTTCACCCAACAAGTCATCCCCCGCGAACTCGGACTCGCCGGCCCCACCACCACCCTCCCACCTCTCGCCCCCGGCGCACCAGAACGCCGCGTCCACTACTGCGACCCCGTCGGCATTCACCCCTCCATGACCCGACTCCTCCTCGCCCGCGCCGAAGAAGTCGCCCCCGCCATCCCCCGCGCCGAATCCGCCCTCATCATCGTCGGCCACGGCACCGGCCTCAACGAAAACTCCACCAAAGCCATCAAAGACCAAGTCGAACTCATCCGCGCCTCCAGTGCTGGCTTCGCCGAAGTCCTCGACGCCTACATGGAAGAAGCCCCCCTCATCGCCGAATGGGACACCCTCACCTCCGCCCCTAACGTCATCGTGGTGCCCTTCTTCATCGCCGACGGCCTGCACAGCTTCCAAGACATCCCCGTCCTCCTCGGCATCGAAGAAGAAATCACCGCCGCCGCCAGCCAACTCTCCGTCTTTAAACAAAACCCCCACGCCCTGCGCGGCCGCCAACTCTACTACAGCAGCGCCATCGGCACCGCCCCCCTCCTCGCCGACGTCATCCTCGACCAGGTCGCCGCCTTCGACCCCGCCCACCCCGCCGCCGCCCCCGCCGCCCCCGCCGCCGCCGCGCCCCTCCCCGAACGCCTCCTCGCTTGGCTGGCCTCCGGCGGACGCCAGATCGGTGAAGTCCTCATCCTCCCCCACCAGGACGGCTGGATCCTCTGCCACCAAGCCGACGCCCCCGCCGTCGGCACCGGCAACCTCACCTCCTATCACACCCCCTCCGAGGCCCGCGACATCGCTCGCCACGACGCCGCAGGCCAATTCCGCCCCCTCAAAACCGCCCCCACCCGCAAAACCGGCTGGGAACTCCTCGCCAAGAACGCCTCCTCCCTCCACGAATCCCTCGACGCCCTCTACCCCGCCGCCCTCGCCAACTGGTTCCGCTTCGCCGACGGCACCATCCCCCCCACCAACCTCAAAGCCATGCTCGGCCGCCAAACCGGCATGTATCGCATCACCGGCCTCCTCCGCGAAACCGAAGCCCAATCCCTCGTCGCCTCCACCTGCCACAGCGGCAACTGCCTCCGCCAACTCCTCTGGACCTGGGACGGCGACACCTCCTGGAACCTCCTCCCCACCTCCAAAAATCCCAGCCCACCCCACCCCGCCGCCGCCGTGCCCTGCCTCCCCCTCCTCTGCACCGACGCCTGCCCCCTCCTCATCGGCCCCGCCCGTCCCCTCGTCAAAAATCGCATCCAAGCCGAAGCCGACGCCAAAGCTGAAGCCGACGCCGCTGCCGCCGCTGCCGCTGCCGCAACCTAAACCCCAAAAAGCCCCCCTACGCCCCAACCCCTACCTCGGCATCCCAGCCCGATTTCAAAAGCATCCCAGCCCGATGCCGGAGGCATCTCAGCCCGATGCCGGAGGCATCTCAGCCCGATGCCGGAGGCATCTCAGCCTGTAGCCGGTGGTTGAGCGAAACGACACCACCGGATTTTCGTCGCAGCGCGGCCCGCACCCCGGCAGGGGTGGCAGCGCTGCAGCCCCAAAAAAGCCGACGGGTAAGAGAAAAGCCTAACGCGAATCCACCTCGCGCCCTCGAATTA
>CALQKQ020000450.1 GCA_943331195.2 Akkermansia muciniphila
CATGCGGAACTCACTGATCCTCCATACCCGTCATGTGGTAAAATGGACCTCTGGCGGTCACGTTAGCCCAAGCACCGCGCCACGCCTCAAGCCCAGGGCCACGCCCTAGGTTTTTTCAGCACCAAAAGGAATTTAAGCCCTGTAGGGGCGCCCTAACGGCGAACCAGACAGTTCGGCAGGGGTGCCAGCGCGGCCGCCCACAAAAAGCCACGCGCCAAGCGAAAGCCTCCCGCGCCATCTCTCCGCGCCTGCCAAATACGATAGTCAACTGACGCTTTTAGGTTAAGTGCATTGCCGAAACCCTGCGCCGCCTGAAAGACAACCGGAGCCATCTGCCGCAAAGCTCCAGGGGCCTGGCCATCGCCTACAGCCTCAAGCTCTGGCCCCAGCTTCAGGTCTTCATGGAGGACGGCCGGGTCGGCATCGATAACCACTCCGTCGAAAAGGCAATACGGCCCACCGCCGTCGGCAAAAAAACTGGCTATTCATCGGCGAAGCCGAGGCCGGGCAACGGGCCGCGATCCTTTACACCCTCATTGAATCCTGCCGCAGCCACGGGTTGGATTTCTTCGCCTGGTTGCGCGACGTCCTCACCCGCCTGAATCCCGGTTGCGGCGTCAACTCAAAGACGACGGCACCTCGCGCACTGCTTACATACAAAAGACTAACTTGGTGATTCTTCCAAAACCACGCGGTGGCGCGGTCCCCCCAGCCTTCCATCTTCATTTTAAAGCTCTCTGGGACAGTTCCTCCCCGCAGCTCTTAGCCCTTTCGCGAAAAAAAGACTTGGATTTCCTAGGGCCGCAGGAGATAAATCCTACGTGCGTAAGACTGGAGAATCAAAGCCGCTTCCGACGATCACGGAAGCCGAGTGGGTGGTGATGCGGGTGCTCTGGGAACGGGCTCCCTTGAGGGCCAACGAGGTGGTGGCGGCGCTGGAGGGGCAGTCCGCATGGAAGCCAAAAACAGGGCACACCCTGCTCCGCCGCTTGGTGGCCAAAGGCGCGCTGACCTATGAAAAGACCGGCCGGGAATTCCTCTTCAACCCGTTGGTGAAAGTGGCGGATTGCCAAATGGCGGAAGGACGCAGCTTTCTGGACCGCGTGTTTGGCAAGCCGCAACTGGCCCCTCTGCTGGCTGCCTTTGTCGCCCAGGAAGCCCTGACCGCGACGGAAATCGAAGAACTCAAACGCATCCTGGACGAGGCCAGACCCGCTCACTCCTCAGACCTGCCCGTGACGCCACCCGCGAAAAGCAAATTCCTCTCAGAAATGTCTCCTTCTCTCATCCATCCATGGGCTCTCTCGGCGGCCTTTTACCCATGAATCAGTTTCCGAGGTCCCCTGCTGCTGCTACCGCGGCTGAAATCTGGGCACTTTTGAGAAATCGCATGGGAGGGTGCCGGTGCTTTATTACGGCCGCAGCGCTGCTAACTGTTGCTGTCGGATCCAAAGGGGCTGGGGCGGCTGGCATAGAGGAGTGGCCCTATAGCAGACCGGTGGATTCCCCGCACCCAGAGGTGAAATCGGCGGACCGGGTGGCCAATCCCATCGACGCCTTTGTTTTGCAGAAGCTAGAGGCGACCGGGTTGACGCTCGCGCCGGAAGCCGATCGGCGCACTCTGGTGCGGCGGCTTTACTTTGACCTCATCGGCCTGCCGCCGACGCCGGAGCAGGTGGAGGCCTTCGTGAACCATACGGCCCAAAATGCCTATGGGGAGCTGGTTGACTCCCTGCTCGCCGATCCGCGCTACGGCGAGCGCTGGGCGAAGTTCTGGCTGGATCTCGCCCGGTATGCGGACACGGCGGGCTATGAAGGAGATCCGGACCTCCCTCACGCCTGGCGCTACCGCGACTATGTCATCGATTCATTCAATCGCGACAAGCCCTACGACGAGTTCATCAGGGAGCAGATCGCCGGGGACGAGTTTGAAGAAATCATGGGGGCGGGTGAACTGCCTTCGGCAAAGCCCGAGCAGGTTGTCGCGCTCACCTTTCTGCGTCTGGCACCGTTCACCGAGCCGCGAGGCGAGGAGACTCGACACGAAATGCTCAGCGAGATGACCTCGACGGTGAGTTCCGTCTTTCTCGGCCTGACCGCGGGATGCGCGAAGTGTCACGACCACAAGTATGACAAGATCCCTACGAAGGATTTTTACCGGATGCAGGCGTTCTTCAATACCGTGCAGATCGCCCCTCCGGAGCGTGGGGACATCTTTCAGATCGGAGGCCCGCTGCCGGCTGATTTTTACCGAGAAGGCGAGAAGGAGTGGGCCGAGAACAAGCGCACGGAACTCCATGGAATCCAGGGGCAGCTTGACGCCCTGCGGGCTGATTTGGCAAAGCGCGCGGGCAGCGCCATTCCGGACGAAAAGCAACTTCCGGACGCGAAGCAACGCGCCGCGAAACTGGACGACTGGATCAGCGATCCTGCCACCGCAGCCATCAGTGTGGTGGAACGAGAGCAATTCCTCCAACTGAAGGAAAGGATTCCGTTTGTGAAGCAGCATCTCAAGAGGCTGGAGCCCGCGGCAATGACGCTGCGCCACTCGTTCGGGCCGCCCTACGAGCCCGGAGTGCCGGTGACCCGCGTCATGCTGCGCGGCGAATACAACAAGCCGGGCGAGCCAGTGGAAGCGGGGTTCCTCAGCTGCATCACCGGGAGCCAGGATCCTGCCAAAATCCGCCTGGATCCATTCAAACGCTGGCCGACGCGAAGTCGGCGCATGACCCTGGCCCAGTGGATCGCCAGTCCGGAAAACCCGCTGACCGCCCGCGTCATGGTCAACCGGCTCTGGGCGCAACACTTCGGCCGCGGCATCGTCCCCACCCTCAGCGATTTTGGCAAACTCAGCGGCGGGCCATCGCACCCGGAATTGCTCGACTGGCTCGCCCACCGCTTTGTCGAGCACCAATGGAGCCTCAAGGCGATGCACCGATTGATGGTCACCTCCAGCACCTACCGGCAATCCTCCACGGCCGTGAGCGACCGGGCCGCGCTCGTGGATCCTGACAACACCCTGCTTTCTCGCGCCAAGCGTCGCCGGATCGAGGCCGAAGCCGTGCGGGATGCCGTGCTGGCCGTTAGCGGTCGTCTCAATCCGGAGGTTTTCGGTCTCCCGATCTTCCCTCCTCTGCCGGAAGACATCGCGCAGCGGGTAAAGTATGACCAGAGCAAGTGGGCGACCGACAACGGCCCGGAAGGGCGTAAACGCAGCATCTATATTTACCAGCAACGCACTCTGACCATGCCTTTCATGCAGTCGTTC
>CALQKQ020000451.1 GCA_943331195.2 Akkermansia muciniphila
CGGCGAATGAGCGGCGGCTGGCGGCGGAGGTGCTGCAGCGGCGGGTGCGGCATTTCACGCGAGGGGTGATTTTGGGGAGTCGGGCGCTGATCGACGGGTGGATTGAGGCGCACCGCGAGGTGGTGCGGGGGCGCAGTCGGACGGAGCGAAAGCGGGGCTCGAGGAGCCTCGGCGAGGCGGCGCTGCGCGGGCTGTATGCCTTGCGGGATGTGAAATAGCCCTTTCTCAGATCAGGCAATCAAGCCTAGCAGAATAATCCTGATGATTGGCGGATTTCGGTCAAATCTTGGCCCTCCGCGTGTGGGATTTCTAGGAGTTTAGGGGATCGCCTTGGATCGGTGCCAAGCTCGCCCACTTGTTGTATCGAAATCGCTGGTCCAAACGCCCTCGGCATGATCGGTGCCTGCCTGTTAGGACTCCTACCACACCCCATAAAAGGTCGATCCCGTTGACCTTCGCATCATCTACCAGGTAATTTACATGCCCAGCGGCCGCCCCCGTTCCAGCGCCAGTAGGCTCAAACAAGCTGAGACCCTCGGTTTCCCAAGCGTTCCTGCGGCGTCACTTAGGCAAGAGTTATTCAGGACGAGGTGATGTGCATCAAGCCCCCAAAACCCGACCCCCCCCCGAGCAGAGCAGCTAGCGCTGTTGCCCTGCTCGCTTAGTCCTCTTTATTCCCCTGACCTCGCCCACAAGTCATTTGCCATCCCTGCTGTCCCCTGCCCTGTTGCCGCTGGCTTTTCCTGCATGAGTTCCTTCCTCCATCCCTCTGGCATCACCACCCTTCACCGGCTGGTTCCGGAGGCTTGGCCCGCCCTGGAGGCCGACCTAGCCCAGCGAACCCTCGCTTGCCCCATTACCCTGATTCTGCCCTGCCACGCCCGCGAACTGGGGACGCCAGCCCTGCAGGGCATCGTGCGTGAACTCGCCGCAGCCACCTGGCTGGCCCGCCTCGTCATCGGATTAGATGGCGCCGACTCTTCCCACTTAAGCGAGGCCAAACAAGTGTTCGCCAGCCTGCCCCAGGACACGCGCTTGCTGTGGACTGGCGACCCCACTGTCTTGGAGTTGGAAGCCGCCCTGGCCCGCGCTGGGCAGACCACGGCCTCTGCTGGCAAGGGGCGCAATGCTTGGCTTTGCGCCGGACTGGCTTGCGCCCTGGCCGAGGGCCCCGCGATCGCGGCGCTGCACGATTGCGACATCCGCAACTATTCCCGCGAGCTCCCCGGTCGCCTCTGCCACCCCCTGCTCGAGCCCGCCTGGGGCTTCCGCTTCAACAAGGGCTTCTACTCGCGCCACAGCGACCGACTGCACGGGCGCTTGCAACGGCTCCTGGTCCGCCCCCTGCTGCGATCCATGGAGCTCTGCGCGGGCCCGGTGGCCGCCCTGCAATTCCTTTCCGCCTTCCGCTACCCTTTGGCGGGCGAGTCCGCACTGGACCTCGCCTTGCTCCGCCAGCTCACCTTCTGCTCCACCTGGGGTCTGGAAATTGGCTTGCTAGACGAAGTTCGCCGCCACCTGCCGCCAGTCTCTATTTGCCAAACCGAAGTGTGCGCGGCCTACGATCATAAACACCAGGAACTCTCGCCCGATGATCCTTCCATCGGCTTGCACCGCATGGCCCGCGAGGTCGCGGGTGCTCTCCTCGCCACCGTGTCTGGTGGCACCTACCCGTGGCGCGAGCAGATTTTGGAAGTCTGGCAAACCCATTCCGCCGAAGCCTTGCGCCATGCCGCCGCCGAGTCCGCCCTCAACGGCCTCCACTTCCTGCCCGACCAAGAAGCCTTGGCGCGCCACACCTTTGGTCGGGCTCTCCAGGCCGCCCTCGAGCAACCCGCCCCGCCTGCCCTGCTGCCTTCCTGGAACGCGGTCGAGTCCGCCCTACCGGGCAGTTTGGCCCGCCTGCGCCAAGCGGTGCCCCCCCTCGCCTGCCCGGCGCCCTTCGCTTAGAAAAGCAGCAAAACCGGCGGAACGCCCGCCTTGCTGCCCCCGCATCCTTTCGTAAGCTCCCCTCCTAAGCCACCGTATCCCTTGGGCTTACTCACGTTATGTTACGCCAACTCTGCTCTGCCGGGGCCGCACTTTCTGTGCTGGCCGCTCCTTCCTTTGCCCAAACCCCTGCGGCAGCCCTGCCTCCGGCCGCCCCCACCCTCCAGATGCTCCAGGGCATCCAGGACTGGCAATCCCTCTTCGACGGCAAGTCTCTCGCCGGCTGGGTCGGCGAGGGCTACGAAGTCAAAGACGGCGCCATCACCTGCACCCCCAAGGGAAGCTTCCTCAAAACCGAAAAAGAATACGCCGACTTCGTCCTCGAACTCGAATTCCAACTCCAAGCCGGCTCCAACAACGGCATCGGTATCCGCTACCCTGGGACCGGCGACGCCGCCTACGAAGGCATGGAAATCCAAGTCCTCGACGACCGCGACCCCAAGTACAATAGCGCGAACTCCAAGATCGCTCCCTACCAACACCACGGCTCGGTCTATGGTCTCGCCGCCTCCCTCCAAGCGGAGCGCAATCTCCTCAAGCCCCTCGGCGAGTGGAATAAGCAAACCATCCTCGTCATCGGCGATCACATTAAAGTCATCCTCAACGGAGAAACCATCACCGACACCTACCTCACTGGCCTCGCCCCCCTCGACCACAAAGAGCACCCCGGCCAAAAGCGCCGCACCGGGCACATCGCCTTCTGTGGCCACGGGGACTTCGTGGCTTACCGCAACCTCCGCCTCAAGGACTACTCTCCCGCGGCACCGCTTTCGGGCACCGCCCCCAACGTGGCCCCGGCTGGCTTCACCGCCCTCTTCAACGGCCAGGACCTCAGCGGCTGGCAGGGCCTCATGGCCGCCCCCAACGACAACCCCTTCAAGCGCGCCGCCCTCGCCCCCGACGCCCGCGCCAGCGCCCAGGCCATTGCTAACGAAAACATGAAGGCCCACTGGAAGGTCGAAAACGGAGCCCTCGTTTTCGACGGCAAAGGTGCCAGCCTGGTCACCGCTAAGCCCTACGGCGATTTCGACTTCTACGTCGATTGGAAAATCCCCGCCACCGCCGACAGCGGCATCTACCTCCGCGGCACCCCCCAAGTCCAAATCTGGGACCCCTCCAACCCCGGCCAATTCTCCGCCGGCAACCAAAAGGGCTCCGGCGGCATGTGGAACAACAAGGGACCCGGCAAGGAACCCCTCGTCCTCGCTGACAATCCCATCGGCCAGTGGAACACCTTCCACATCCGCATGGTCGGCGAACGCGTCTCCATCCACCTC
>CALQKQ020000452.1 GCA_943331195.2 Akkermansia muciniphila
AGGTCAGCATCGTAGCGCCTTTCGATGATCCCCGAGACCGCAAAAGACGTGCCGCTGAGGGGGAAGGCGCTGGCGATGGCGTCGCCGACGAGGTCGGTGCCGCGGGGGATGTGCGTGTCGATGACGGCGGTGTCGTCTTGCGCCGTATTGGCTCCGGGATACTCCCCTCTGCTGAATTGGGAAACGGCGGAGTAGTAGCTATTGCCCATGATGGGGGCCCACGTGCTGGTGCCCGTATAGTAAGCGGACCCTGTCAGGAGGCCGTCGTGATGAAGGGAGACCGTGTGGCCGATCTCATGGCTAACGGCTTCGGCGACGTATTTGGGCCAGCCGGATCCCAGCTGCGCCGGGAAAACAAAACACGGCGTATCCGTTTCCCAGGAAAAGGAATGCACATAGGCCACCCCGCCCGCTCCCGCACCATACCAATCGTAGCTGCTGCCGCCGATGACCACGCGGATGCCATAAGCCTCATCCGCAGGCACCGCAGCGGGGTCGCGCTGCAGCGAGGCGAGCGGGGGTTGCTCCGTGGTGACATCGACATCCCAGGGCGCGTAGTCTTCGCTAACTTGCTTCCAAATGGCCTGAATGTTAGCCAGTTCAGCCGCGCTGAAGGCGGGGTCGGCGTCGACGCTGTAGGGCGGCGACGTGAAGGTGGAGCCATTTTTCCAGGGGGTTCCCGCAGGAGTGGTGTGGCCGTTGCAATCGAGGAAAATCACCCGGCTTCGCCCCGGCTTGCTGTGGAGCAGGAAAGTTTCGCTGGCGGGATAGTCGAGAAGGGCATTGGTCCCGCCGCTGGCGGGGGCGGTCCCGCTTTCTAAACTGCCCGAGCAGGTGTAGAGCAAATTCCCCCGCCCGTCCATCGCCAGGTCCTTGTCCCCCACGACGAGCGAAGTGAAGGCGGTTTCGGTAAGTCCATGAAACCCAGCCACTTCGGGAAGCCGCGTCCCCAGCGCACTGAGGATCTCGGAGCCCCGCGCCACCGCCATGCCGACCTCGCCGGGGTTCGAGCTCAGCTGGATGAACGAAAACGAGGCCTGTTGCTGCGATCGCTGCGATTGCTGCGATTGCGCCGAAGCTCCCATGAGAGAAGCCGCTAAGCAGAGTCCGATGGAGGCCTTGGTATAGTTTTTCATAGCGGCGGCAAGATTAAACCCTCTTGAAGAGTAAGGTTTATTTTAGCCGATTTAGGTGAAATGCCTAATTATTAAATCAATTATAAATGGTGTCCCTTCGCAAGACCAGCTGGGCTTGGCCCGATTTCTGCTACCAAAAAACCGCTGCTCCACCACAGCCGCCGGAGGCGGCGCGGCCTGCTTCCCGGGTGCCGCGAGCCCAAACCCTTAGCCCCGGCGCGGCGCCTCCGCAGCCGGCGCGCTGGCTTGGGCCCCCGGCCGATAAATCTCCGCGTGGCTGTCCTGCCGGTAGTGTTGATAGGCTTCGATGATCTCGCGCACCACCCGGTGGCGCACCACGTCGACGCCTTCAAAGGTGACCACGCCAATGGATTCGACCTCGCCGAGGACCTTGAGGGCTTCGCGCAGACCGCTGAGGCGGGCGTCCTTGAGATCGACTTGGCTAGGATCGCCAGTGATGACGGCGCGGGAGTGGTCGCCCAGGCGCGTGAGGAACATGAACATCTGGGCCTGCGTGGTGTTCTGGGCCTCGTCGAGAATGATGAAGCTTTTGCTGAGGGTGCGCCCGCGCATGAAAGCCAGAGGGGCAATCTCAATCTGGCCGCGCTCCATCAGTTTTTCGACCTCGTCGATTTCCAACATGTCGTGGAGGGCGTCATAGAGGGGGCGCAAGTAGGGAAGAATTTTGTCGTTGAGATCGCCGGGGAGGAAGCCGAGCGCCTCACCCGCTTCCACGGCGGGCCGAGTGAGCACGATGCGCTGGACATCCCCAGCCTTCAGGGCGTGGACGGCGGCGGCCATCGCAAGGTAGGTTTTGCCGGTGCCGGCGGGGCCGACCCCGAAGACGACGTCGTGGCTGCGGATGGCCTGAAGATAGGCGAGTTGAGTGCGGGTGCGCGCCAGAATAGGGGGCTTGCGAGGGCTGCCGCAAAGGCGGATGGAAGTGAGGCTGTCGAGCGAAGCCATGCCCGGCCCGGCGGTGGCGGCATTGCGTTTTTCCGTCTCCAGGGCGAAGTGAAAATAGTGGGGATTGATATCGGCCCCCCCGCGGCGGGCTTTTTCAAGCTGGGCAAACACCTTTTGGCCCGTGACCAGCCCGCCTTCCTCGCCTTCCAGCTTCACCCAGGCGTCGCGCGACGTCACTTTGAGGCCGAGCGCCGCGCCCAAGCACTTGAGCAGACTTTCGTCGTGGGCGATGAGACTTTGCAGAAAATGCGGCGTTTCGTAATCCAGGGTGAGCGATGGCATGGGGCGAAAAAAAAGAAGAAGGAACAGAGCCCGCCGCCGCCTCAGCGGTAACCGTAGGCCAAGGCCCAGGGAATCTTCTCGTCTTCTTTCCCCGTGAGGCTGAAAACGATATAATAAGTGCCCGTAGCCGGAGCCAGCACCCGCACCGCAGCGGAATTAGGCTTGAGCTGAGTCTCCACCTGGATCTTCGCTCCCTTGCGGTCGAGGACTTCCACTTTCAGCGCTATCTTGTCTTCGTCCGTGCCAAGGAAAAACCAGTATTCATTTCCCTTGAAGAGCTGCTGCTTGACCATTTTCTGCTCGCCGCTCTTGACGCTGCCGTTCCAGTATTCCTGGCGGATTTTAAAGCCCGCCTTCACGGCGTCGACGGCGGCCTCCATGGCCATGCTGTGGGAATCATCCACCACCGCAAACAAGGATAGGGGCGTCGCAAAAAACAGCGCAATGGCCGTAGGCAGGATCAAAAAGCGTCTCATGGCGGAGGAAGGTTGGGGGCAGGACGCGGGCTTCATGGCTTGGTCGTGATCTTCTTCACTAGGGCGGCCGTGACCGCATTCATCTCCTTGACGGCGGCGGCGTTGATGTCCCCGCCCCCGTTGTCCATCAGCTCGCGGACCCGGGCCAGCCCGTCCGCAATCTCCTTAAGCTTGGCCGGGTTCTTCGCCTTCACCAGCATCTCCTCCAGGGCATCGTTAAAATACTCCGCCAGGTCAGGTTGATAGAGCAACTCCGCCCGCTCCGCCGAAAACGCTTTGCCAATCACCGCCGTGATCACCTGGGTGCCGCGCAGCCAGCCCCCCACCGAAATGCACTCCGCCAAGGCCCCATCCTGCATCTGGCGCATCTTGCTCCGGACCGTCGTCTGGGTGGCGTCCAATTCC
>CALQKQ020000453.1 GCA_943331195.2 Akkermansia muciniphila
CCCAATCGTTGCCCGCGTAGAAACTAAGAACCATGTAGTCGACCAGGCTATCCATATCCACCCAGCGCTGCGCCTGAGTGAAATTTCCCAAAGAAGCCTTCAACTTGGCCCAGACCGAACTCCATGACTCCGTACCGTGCAGGCTTCCCGTAGTGCCTCCACCCGTATAGTGATAGTCCTCAGACGTCCCCGGAAAATAGCTCCCCATGTAGTCGTCATCGGGATGCTCCAAGATGTGATACATGCCGTAGTAGTTTCCATTCACATAGAGCTGCACCAGGCGGCCGTGCATCCCCGGTTGGCCCATCAAGAGATGGACATCCTCCTGCCAAATATTGCGCACAAACTGGGCGTCCCCGCTGCGGTAGAGGGACGGGTTACTGCCAAAGGGCACCGGCGGATTTTCCGCCGTTCCTAGCCAAGAGTGAGTGTCGTGCGAACCGCTCCTCAGGCGGATTTCCTGAAACTCCGTCGCCGCCCCCCGCGCGCTACTGGGATGCCCCCCAAACAAAGGATAGGATAACTGAGTGGCGCCATACTTGCCGCGGAAGCGCACGCTCATGCTCCCTTTCTCATAGGAGAGACTCGAAGTGCCCGAGCGCGCCGTCCCCGCCGCAATGGTGAATCCAGCCTCTTTGCCCTGAGGATCAATCAGTTCCAAACTGCTTTCCGTCTCCGCATAGGGCAAGCCTCCCGATGCATTGATCACCAGCGAAACCGACGGCAAAGCCAGCAGCGCATCGTCCATCAGCGGGCCATAGGTCGTGTGGTTGCGAATCGAATTAGTCAACGTGGTCTGGCCCACCACGCCGTCCACCTTGGGACCCGCCACCCCATTGACGAAGATATAGCTCTGGGTCGCCATCGGCCGGTACGCGGCATCGGGATGGTCCGCATACGCGCGCACGATGCGGATGCCGGACTGCGCCGTCCCCGTCACCGGGGTAATGTTAATAGGCCCAGCATAAATCGGACTAGCCGTCGTCGGAGTGCGCCCATCCAGCGTGTAGCGGATCACCGATCCCGGCACGCTAGCGCTCAGAGCCAGACGAAACGCCGCCGTGGCAAAGCCGTGCGGCACGCTGAAGCTCACTTCATTGCGCCCAGCCGCAGCCAGCACCGCATTCGGCGCCGCAGGCGTCGGACGGCGCAAATACCCCAGTTCTAACCCAGTCGGATCCCGACCCCATGTCGTGTTCGGGTAAAGTGTTGGCGGCAGGATTTCGTCGGCGATTTGCCCGTCCGGCCGCACCAGGAGGAGTCGCTCCCCGCCCTGTCCAAGCTGAAAATTAGTGTGGATTACCCCACTGGCCGTCACCGCCCCCGTTCCGCTAGCGAATACCAACAAAAAACCCTGCGGAGCGATCGGGGCCTGCGGAAAGGTCCACTTGGTCAGATTGGCCGGATCATCCGTGAGGTGCCATCCGCTCAAATTGACCGGCTGGGACAGTTCGTTGTAAAGCTCAATCCAGTCCTGCGGTTGTCGATTTTGATCCAGCGGCAGGGTGGCCGCCGTCGACACCGCGAGGACCTCGTTGAGGCGAACCCGGGGCTCCACGAGAGGAAGCACCAATACCGTCTCCGCAGTGAGGCCCGCCAAGTCCGTGGCTCGCAGCCGCAAGGACACCCGGCTCACGCCCGCCGGCAAAGGCACCGCCAGCTTCAGCTCATTCCCCACGATCTGAAAAAGGGCGTTATCCGCACCGCCCTCCCCGGCGACAAGGGCAAAGGCATGGCGGTCCACCAGGTCTTCATCGGCCGCAAATATCCGGGCCGCCAACTGGCCCGCCACCAGGCCAGCTCCCAGGGAGTTCGCATCCAAGCGTACCGCCGAAGGGGCGTGAGGAGCCGCTAGGGTGAGGGAAAACACCTTCTCCAAGCGGCGCTCCCCGTCCGCGATGTCCGCCGCGCGCACCCGGATGGAGTAAGTGCTCCCCGGCGCGTCTCCCGCGAATCCCAACGGCCCCGCAAAGAGCTGCCCCTGCACCAAGCGAAACCGCGCGTTGTCCCCCGAGCCCGCGCCCTCCACCAGGCTGAGGGCATGCACCGCATCCGACTTCAGGTCCGTCACCGCAACCTCGCCGATGAACTCGCTTTGCCCCACAAAGAATTGACTCGGAGTCAGCGCTATCGATTCCGGCGTCGGCGGGATATTCACCCGCTCCAAAGTCAACGCCTGCCAAATAGGGTTGCGGTCGCCCCCATCGTTGCCTCCAAAAAAGTTCCCCATCTCCACCACCAAGGGCGAAGTCGCCGCGGTAAATTCATAGCGGTAAACCGTGGCCCGGTTCGAGGCATACGTTTCCCCAGGGCTACTTCCCAACGAAGTAATTTCATCCACCGCAGGCTGCCCGTTGATGCGAATATCCCATCGGCGGTTCTCCGGCCCATTGCCTGAAATCAAGATCTGCAATTTGTAAGTCAACCCTGGCGTCACCACCAAGCTAGCCTGCAACTTTTGCCCGCTTCCCGAATCGGCCCAGCGGATGTCCTGCAGCACCTCTTCCAAGGCATCGTCGTCGGCGTTAGCGCCAAACTCCGGTCGACTCTGCCACGGCTCCACCTGCTGCGGCCCCACCAAGGTGGCCCCCGCGATGGCCTGATTGTCCGGCTGAAACGCCAATCCCCGCACGCTGCGCACCGGATCGCTCGGACTGAAGTTGATCGCATAATCAAACTGCCCGCTCACATCCAGGGCCGCCGAGCCGGGCCCATCAAACTGAGACACAGAGCCCATCGTGACCACCGTACCAGCGCGGGCAGGGCCCCAGCTTAAAAGCAAAAGCAGACTTCCGAGATAAAGGCGGCGGTTCATGGCAAAAAGGGGGGAAAAGAAAAGACCGCAGGCTGCACAGAGGCAGCCTGCGGTTTGATTTGGATTTAATTTAGACTTAGGGATTCGCTTTCAGGGAGGGATCCCGCAAGCGATAGTAACCGCGCAGTGAGGCCGGGCTTGTCCGGCTAGGGGCCGTGTCCGTCCAGGTCCCGCGGCCATTGGCCCCAGGGACAAAGGCGTCGTTGGCTTCAATCCAGTTCACCAGATTGGCGGAGTAATCCACGCTATACGTCTTGCCAGGAGTTCCCATGAGCTCAAGGATGACGCTGTTAGGAGTGCGCTGCAAGCTGCCAATGCCCTTGGGATCGGCCCCGCTGCCGCCGAGGGTCTCCAGGGTGACTGCGTTCAAGATCGGATTTTTATCCGGAGCCAACGTCGTGGTGCCCCGCAGCAGCA
>CALQKQ020000454.1 GCA_943331195.2 Akkermansia muciniphila
AATTGGGGGTGCCGAGGAGGGTGGCGGACTTGGTGAGCTGGTGCTCGGGCTCGGGGGAGGGGGTGAGTTGTTTGGCGATGCCGAAGTCGCTGAGGTAGGCGCGGCCGTGTTCGTCGAAGAGGATATTGCCCGGTTTGAGGTCGCGGTGGAGGACGCCTTGGGAATGGGCTAGGCGGATGGCATCGGAGAGGGCGGCGACGAGTTCGGCGATGGGGCGCCACTGTCCGGCGTAGCGGTCGGCTTGATCGGCGAGGCTGCCGCCGAGGGCTAACTTCATGGTGAAGTAGGGGAGGCCGTTGTGGTCGCCGACTTCGTAGATGGGGAGGATGCCTGGGTGGTCGAGGCCGGCGATGGCTTGGGCTTCGCGGCGGAAGCGTTCGCGCATGGCGGGTTGCTCCATGAGGTGGGGGAGGAGCATTTTGATGGCGACGGTGCGCTCGGGGCTGAGCTGGAGGGCTTCGTAGACGATGCCCATGCCGCCGCGGGCGAGTTCGCGGATGACGCGGTGACCGGAGAGCAGCATGAGGGCTGGGCCGGAGCGGGGGGCGGGTTCGCCGGGGAGGGCGGTGCCGGTGGGAGGGTGGCCCAACAAGCAGGCGGGGCACAAGCCGAAGAGGCGGGCGCTGGAGAGAGCGGCGCCGCAATCGGGGCAGCAGTCTGGTTCTGGCGGCGCGCCGTCCTCAGTCATGGTGGAGGATTTCGTTAAGGTAGAGGAGTTCCTCGTCGATTTCGTGGGGTGCGGAGACGGTGCGGGCGACTTCGCGGCGGAGCAGGGTGCGGAATTGGGTGCGGAGGCGGTGGACTTCGATGCGGAGCGCGGCCGGCGTGGTGTGGAGCAGGGCGGCGGCGGAGGCGTAGTCGGGAACGCGGTGGGGGGAGGCGGGAAGGAATTTTCGGATGAGGGCGAAGGCGGTGGGCCCGCGCAGGGCTTCGTATTCCAAGCGGAGGCGCTCCAGGGCGGCCTCCAAGGTGATTAGGGCCCATTCGCGGTCGAAAACCATGTCGGCCGGGGCCTCTTGGGTGGGGAGCTGGATGCCGGGGGTTTCCCAAGACACCTCCTCGGCACCATGGCGGAGGCGGCGCTGGGCGGGGCGCTGGTAGTGGTCGACGGCGTATTGGCGCAGGGCGGCGCAGAGGAAGGAGCGGAATTTCCCGCGGAGCGGGTCCGCCCGGCGGAATAGGGACGCCTTCATGAGGTACAGGAAAAACCCCTGGGTGGCGTCTTGGGCGTGGGGCAATTCGAGCCCCCAGAAGCGAAAGACCTGAAACACCGGCTGCCAATACTGGCGGCAGAGCTGGTCCAGCGCCGCCTGGGCCGAAGCGCCGCCATGCAGGGAGGCCTCCGCGAGTTGGGACCACTGGGTGGTGGGGAAGGACACAGCCATTCCGGCGAACTTGGTCAGAAAATGCCGCAGAATCTAGGCGAATTCTCGGCCCCTTTGCCGCGGGCACTGGCCCGGAAGATTAAATTGTTCATTTTTTCTTGAACAGGGTGAGGGCAGGCGGTAGATGGGGAGCCATGCCCGATGAAGCGCCGCTCGACTCCCCCTCGCCGGGCTTCGCTTTGTCGAGTTTGGAAGTGGGGGTGATCGACTTTTTTGTGAGTGCGGTGAAGGTGCTGGGGATGCCGAAGTCGATTGGGGAAATTTACGGGTTGCTGTTTGTTTCGCACGAGGCGCTGCCGCTGGATGCGCTGTGCCAGCGGCTCAACATGAGCAAGGGCTCGGCGAGCCAAGGGCTGAAGTTGCTGCGCGCCTTTGGGGCGGTGCGCGCCACCTACCAGCCGGGGGACCGGCGCGACCACTTCACGGCGGAGGTGGAATTGAAGCGATTGGTGGCGGGTTTCATGCGCGAGCAAATCCAGCCGCGGCTGACGCACGGGGAGGAGCGGCTGACCCGCTTGCTGAGCCTGGGCAGCGAACTTTCGGATCAGGCCTCGGGCCAGTTTCAGCGCCAGCGGCTGCGCAAGCTGGAGCGCTGGAGCCAACGCAGTCGCGAAGTCCTCCCGCTGCTGTCGGGGATGCTTGAATAATCCTATGAGCGAAGAGCCATCGACAGAGGAACCGCCTGAGCCCGCCGACCTGCGGTGGCGGGTGATCCGCGCCAAACCTAAGAGCGAACATCTGGCGGCGCACCACCTGCGCGCGGCTGGGTTTGAAGCCTTTTGCCCCCGCTTGCGGCACCAGAAAAAAACCACGCGCGGCCCGGTGTGGTATGTCGAGGCCATGTTTCCCTGCTATTTGTTTTGCCGCTACTCGATCCGAGAATCGCTGCGGCACGTGGTGGCCACGGCCTTTGTTTCCTCGGCCCTCACCTTCATGCACGATGCGGGGTCGGTGTCGGACGAGGTCATCGCGAGTTTGCGCGCGGCGTTTGATGAGAAGGAAATCGTTACCGTGGAGACGGAAATCAGCGAGGGGGAGGCGGTGGATATTGTGGACGGCCCGATGCGCGGGTTGACGGCCACGGTGACGCGGGTGTTGCCGGGGCGAGACCGGGTGCGGGTGCTTTTGGAATTTATTGGCGGCTTGCAAGAGGTTGAGATTTCGCTCCTCTCGCTGCTGACCGGGCGCGACCCGCGCCGGGCCGCGCTGCCGCGGTCGGATTGAGGGTTACTTTTTTTTTCATAGCTGCGGGCGGTTCGATCCCCCTGCCGCGCCCCGCGACTGCTTTTGATGGTTTTGCCTTTGCTCCGGCCAATCGACCAAGGGCGGTAGCGCGCCCGCCCGCCGCCGTGGCGCGGGCCGCTTCCCCGTCGGGGGCCAGCGGCCGAGGTGTGGGTGAAGTCTGAGACCTTTTTTTGAATTTTTAACGTGCCGCCTGAATCGATCGATGTCCTCATTGCCGGAGCTGGATTCTCGGGATTGGTGTTGGCGCAGCGCCTCAGCGCGGCGGGACTGCGCTGCGTGGTGTTGGAGCGGCGCAGCCATCTTGGGGGCAATGCCTACGACGCGCCGGATCGCAATGGGGTGCTTTATCACCACTATGGGCCGCACTATTTCCGGACCAACTCGCGGGCGGTGCGGGATTACCTGAGTCAATTCACCGCCTGGCAACCCGCCGACTACCGCATCAAGAGCCACACCGGGGGCCGCTATTGGTCCTTCCCCGTCAATCTGGCGACCTACGAGCAACTGATCGGGCAGCCCGCCAGCGAGGAGGAATTCGCCGCTTGGCTCGAACGCGAGCGCGTCCCCTGCGCCCGCCCCGAGAACAGCGAAGA
>CALQKQ020000455.1 GCA_943331195.2 Akkermansia muciniphila
GGAAGCAAGGCCTTGAGCTGCGGGATGCAGGCGGCCCCGGACATGTTGGGGAGCCGCATTTCTAATAGTATAACATCGGGGGCGGCGGCGGCGATGCCGTGGAGGGCCGAGGGGGCGCTGCCAAAGGCGGCGCCGCAGGAGAAGCCGGGGGTTTGGCTGAGAAGTTGGGCGCAGGCGCGGCGCAGCGGTGCATCGCCTGTAATGAGGGCTACGCGGATGGGTGAGGGCATCATTGCGGAAGAAGTGGCAGGGAGCGGCGGCGAGGGCTGTTTCTCGTGCGGAGGTGGACCTCGGGGGGCGCGGGGCGGAGCCAAATGGGCTGGGCTGGAGCGAGATTGCGCCGCACCTGGTACGGAGTCGAGGCAAATATGTTTCGGGCGCGGGCGGTGGGGGAAAATAGGAGCGAACGGCGCCCCCCCCGAATGGGGGGATAGCCAGGAAGGGCGCCGTTTCCTAAATTCGTAACGTTATACCAATTGATCTTGGACCTCTGACTCCCTTTTATATTATGAAAGAAAACGCAACATTTGTGCCGCTGGGTCTAGCCTCATGGAGGGTTTTGGTGCCCGCGGCGATTGGGGTTCTAGCGTTCAGTGGAGCGGGGAGACTTGATGGGGCATCGCATCCGCGTTTGGTTATTGTGGCGGCGGAGGGGGTCTCGATCACCTGGGATGGGAACAATGGGGGATTTGGCAGTCCGGATGTGGGAGCGGGGCCTGGGGACAACGCGGCCTTGGCGAGTCGGGGGGCGGTGGCCTTTACGAGCAGTGATTTGGGAGATGTGCTGAGCTTGCCGTTCCACCGGGCCATCAATCTCAATGACGGGCTCTACGGCAACGCGGCGAGTTGGATTTCCGCCAATGGGGTGGGAGGGACGAGCGACGCGGATCCATTTGCGGGGGTGCGTTTTTCGGGTCTGGTAGCGGTTTCGAGCCTGGCTTGGGGGCGGGACAACGGCGACAACACGGAGGGGGGAGGCGCGCCCTTGGTGGACCGCACGGTGGGCACGTATACGCTGCAATTTACCAAGGTGGGGGAGCCTGGGGGGGATACTTTAGAAACGGGGGATGCGGCCACGGGTTGGGCGAACCTGGGGACGGTGCAGTACCTGCCGGGAGCGAATGATGCGGGCTTTGTCAGTTACATGCGCCATCGGTTTGACGTGGCGTGGAACGGGGGGCCGATTGGGGCCACGGGGGTGCGGATCAAAGTTTCGGATGGTTGGACGGCGATTGATGAAGTGGAGGTCAATCCGCCGGCGGATTTGGTGCCGCCAGTGGATCAGTTTGTGGGCATTGTGGCGGAGCCGGGCTTCAGCGTGCAGTGGGACCGCAATGAGGGCAACTACGGCACGGAGAGCGATCCGGCGTTGGTGCCGACCAATGCCGCCTCGCGGGGGGCGGGGACGCAGGCCTTTACAAGCAGCGATTTGGGGCGGTCGCTGTCGCTCCCGTTCCACCGGGCGGTGAACCTAAATGATGGTTTTTATGGCAATGCGAACAGTTGGATTCCGGATTTTGTGGCGGGAGATGCGGCGCCGTTTGCGGGGCTCAATTTTGGGCATCGGGTGGCGGTGCGCAACATCGCGTGGGGCCGCGACAATGGGAATGTGGCGGGGGATTGCTGTGGGGGGACGCTGAAGGACCGGGGCCTGGGGAATTACATTTTGCAAATAACGGTGGCGCCGAATCCGGGAGTGGCCACCCCTGAGTCTAGCTGGGTAACGGTGGCGTCGATCCACTTTAAGACGGACAATCCGCTCTATTTCAATTCGCACTTGCGGCATCGCTTTGAGGTGTCGCGCGGCGGCATGGCGCTATCGGCCACGGGGATCCGCCTCAAGGTGCCGAACTCGAATACGGCGATTGATGAACTCGAGGTCAATAGCAACGTGGCTAACGAACAGGATCTGGTGCAGGTCACGGCGGCGCCGGGAATGGCGGTGCGCTGGGATGAGCGAGACGGCGCCTTTAATGACCCTGCGGAGGGCGCGGGGCCACCGCGCAATGTGGCGCTGGCAAGCGAGGGGACGGCGGCTTTTAGCAGCAGTGATTTGGGGGACATTTTGGGGATTCCCTTTCACCGGGCGGTGAATTTGAACGACGGCTTTTACGGGAATGCCTACAGTTGGATTTCGGCCAATGGGCTGGGTGGCAGCAGCGATCCGGGGCCCTTTGCGGGCTTGCGATTTGCCGGTTTGGTAGGGATTACGAGCCTGGCCTGGAGCCGCGACAATGGGAATGTGGCGGGAGACTGCTGCAACGGGACGCTCCGGGACCGGGCCCTGGGCACTTACCGGATACAGTACACCACCCTAGCGCTTCCGGACGCGAGTACCCTGGAGACGGGAGTGGCGGAGACCGGGTGGCAGGAAGTGGGGTCGGTCAATTACCGGCAAGCCCTAGGCGATTATTTTACTCCTTATTTGCGGCATCGCTTTGAGATTTCGGCGGGAGGCCAGCCTTTGCAGGCGACGGGGATACGCCTGTTGGTTTCGGACGGCAATCTGGCCTTGGATGAACTGGAGATCAACGCGCCGACGGCGGAAGCGCCGCGGCCCCTGGAGTTGCTCGGAGCGGTGTGGTCGGGCGATGGCCAGAGCCTGGGGCTGCGCTGGCGATCCGAAGCGGGAGCCTTTTATGCGGTGGAGCGATCCGCCAATTTGGAGGCCGCGAGTTGGGTGGCGATTATGGAAGGGGTTCCCGCGCAGGGCGAGGAGACGACCGTATCCGCGGCGGCGGGCGGGGCGCGGGCCTTTTATCGCATCCGCCAAGAGTGACGGGGGGAGGGGATCAAGTCTGCCGCGACCCAGCGCGGTGGGTGGAGGGGTTGGTAGTGTGCGCTTTTTTGTGGCGCGAGACGGTTTAGGAGATGGCGCATTAATCCTGGCAAATGATGACAAGGCAGATTCCCCCTGAGTCCGATGGCGCGCGCGCGCGCCCGACTGCGCGCGCGGGGTGGCCCCGGGGGGCGGCTTTTGTGGTATTGGGGGCCAGTGAGGCGGGGGGCGCCTGGTGGCTATGAAGGTGGGTCCAGGGATGGTGTGGCTGGGGTTGGCGGCGGCGGTGTTTGTGAGCCATTTTAGTTCGCTGGCGATAGGGGTGCCTGCGGTGGCATCATTTTTTGCGTTGAGCGGCTACTGGATATCGGGGTTGTGGGAGCAGCAGCCGGAAAGGGGATGGCGCCGCTATGGTTCCTTTGTGATGGGACGA
>CALQKQ020000456.1 GCA_943331195.2 Akkermansia muciniphila
GCGGGCCAGAAGTTAGAGATGGTTTGTTGGAAAAGCGTGTTCATGACTTGCTCCCGGTTTCAGATCGCCGCATCCTAACTGACAAGATCCCAAGCTTCGATCGTGGGCAGGCCTTCGGTTTCGACCTGGTGGGCGGCTCCGAAGTTGAATTGGTCGCCGAGGCGATCGCGCACCAGGGAGGTGACGCGGATGCCGGAGCGGTGGGTTAGGGAGAGTTTTTTGGCCATGGCCAGGGTGTGGCCCCAGAGGTCGTAGAGGAACTTGCGGCGGCCGGTTACTCCGCCGACGACGGGGCCGAAATGGATGCCGATGGAAATGGTGAGGTGGGCTTTGGCGTCGCGGTTGAAGGCTTCGACGATGCGTTCCAATTGGCGGGCGAATTGGATGGTGCGGCGCGGGCTGTCTGGCCTGGTGAGGGAAAGCCCGCAAACCGCGAGGTAAGATCCGCCGCTGGTTTTGATTTTTTCGATCCCCAACTCTTCGGCGGCTTCGTCAAAGGCCTCGATGAGATTGCTGAGGGCGGAGAGGGCGTCGACTTCGCCCTGTTGTCGGCCGTAGGATTCCAGGCCGAGGATTTCGGCAAAGAGCACGGAAACATCGGCAAACTCGCGGGTGGCTTTGGCGTCGCCGGCTTGGCGCTGGGCGACTGCGGATGCAGGGAGGATGCTGTGGAGGAGATCTTGGTTCTCGCGCCGCTGCGCGTCTAACTGGTCGGTTTGGGTTTTGATGTTGGCCGACATCTGATTGAAGACCCGGGCGAGTTCGCCGAATTCATCGCGCGATGTGGCGGGCACCTGGACATTGGTTTCGCCGCGGCCGAGTCGCTGGGCTCCTTCGGTGAGGGCGAGCAGTGGGCGGATGAGCCAATGGGAAAACAGCAGAGCGATGAGGGTGACGGCCAAGGCGGCACCGCTGGCGGCGATGAGCACGGAGCGACCCATTTGGTGGATGGGGGCTTCGACTTCGCTGAGGTCTTTTTCGGTGAGGACGGCCCAGCGCAGCGAGTCTAGTTCGAGCGGTCCGTAGGCGCTCAAGGTTTTTTCGCCGCGATAGTCATTGACGACCATGATGCCCTTTTGACCGCGCAAGGCGGCGGCGGCGCTTGCGGAATCGACGGGCAAGGTGCACATGACGTGGCCTTGTTTTTCGATGCGCTGGACCACGGCGGTTGGCACGCTGGTTTGCTGGAGGCCCTGTAAAAAGGCCGCTGGGTTTGCATACATGAAGCGGGAGCGGCTGCGCATGGTTTTGTCTGGGCCGACCAGATAGGATTCGCCGGTTTGGCCCATGCCCTCCGCTTCCCAATTGAAATTTCCCGTTAGTACTTTATTGAAATTGTCGATGGGAAATTGCAGCACGAGGATGCCGATCATTTGCGGGCCGTCGAAAATGGGGCTGACGGCAAATCCCATGGGTTTGCCGAGGCTGGGCCGGTAGGGTTCGAAGTCGGCGATTTTGAAGTCGTCGCGGTCGTTGTTTCCGCGCATCAGGCGCACTTTGGATGCTAGGAGGGTGTTGGCATAGGGGCCGGCCTCGAGATTGGTGGCGAATTCGCTCGTTTTCTGATAGCTGTAGACGATATCTAAGGATTCGGCATCGACGAGCATGACGTCTTCGAATCCGAAAATCTTGACGGCCCGGGTGAAGGAGGGGTGGAAGATTTCGTGGGCCTTGGCATAGGGGGAGGGGTCGGAATCGGATTTTTCTAAGGCTTGTTTTTCGCCATAGGGATGGGGGTTGTGGGAAAGGTAGTGGTACTGGAGATAGCGCTCGGCTGGTTTGGCGGGGAGATATTGCTCGAGCACTGGTTCGCCATCGAGGTGCTCGGCTAGTTGGGGCAGAAAATCTTTTTCATAAAATCCATCGAGTTGTTGGGCTTGTTCTGGGGACAGCGCGGCGGCGCTGAGGTTTTTGTAGGCTTCGCGAAAGGCCTTCATGCCTTCGATGGCGACGTGGCTGTCGGACATGGAAATCACTTGGTCGCGCAGGGATTGGAGCATGGTGCTCAGGGTGGTGGTCTTGGCCACCTGCATGCCTTTGAGTTGGTCTTCCGCCGCGCTGATCAGGGCGGCCCGGCTGGACTGGTAACTGTTCCAGGCGACGACGGCGATGGACGACAAGCTCACGGCCAGGAGGAGCAGGATCATCTTGGTTTGGATGCTGAAGTGGTTGAGTCTTAACATGGTGGCGCGGATGAAGAGGCTTGGGTTGGGTTAGCCGGATGGTGGTGAATTCAACTAGCTGCGCCGTGCTTTAAAAAGCTCGAGTGGTCTGGCTCGAGGGCGGCCGGAGTTTGCTTTTTGGGAGGGGGCTTCTGTTTAATTAGGGTGCTTTGGGGTCATCACTTGAGGCGGAGGCCGTGGCGTTGCCAGAAGGCGGTGAGGGCGGCGGGGGAGCCGTTGAAGAGGTTGCGTACGAGGGGGCGGTCGAGGTTTCCAAAGTAGGGGGAGAAGCGGTAGGGGGGGTGGGAGTAGACCTTGGGGCGGGAGCGGCCGTTTTCCCAGTCGACGCCGCCGTATTGCCAGAGGGACCAGGTGGGCCAGACGCGGTATTGGTCGAGGAGGCCTTGGGGGTTGCCGGGGGCGGGGAAGCGGGGGCCGGCGCCGCTTTCGTGGGAGTAGAGGGCGAGCCAATAGGGGGCGCGGCGGAGGCGGGCTTTGGTGGCGGGGTCGGCTTGGGCGAGGAGGAGTTTGAGGTGGGGGCTGTTTTCCAGGTAGGCGACGGGAACGACGCCGGTGCGGGTTTCGACGCGGTCCATGAAGCCGAGGATATCGGAGAGGCGGGACTGGGCGTCGTAGTCGCCGCAGAGGAGGAGGGCGGGGGCGTTCCAGGGGCGGCTGCGGGCGAGGGTTTGGGCGCGGGAGATGAATTGGTCGGCTTGGGCGCGGGCGTCGAGGTGATTTTGGAGGCGGTAGTAGATGCCGGGGAGGAGGCCGACGCGGTCGGCGGCGGCGAGGAAGTTAGCGCATTTGGTGTCGAGTTGGCCGCCTTTGCCGGCGCGGGCGATGAGGGCGCTGGCGCCATTGGCGCGGAGGGAGGAGACGTCGTGTTCGGAGTAGCTGGCACCGGGGCGTTGGCGCTCTTTGGGGTCGTAGGCGGAGACGTTGATGATCTGGGGGAAGGAGGGGGGGGCGGCGCGGGTGGGCGGGGCGGCGCTGAGGGCGAGCCAGAGGGCGAGCCAGAGGGCGAGCCAGAGGGCGAGAGAAAGG
>CALQKQ020000457.1 GCA_943331195.2 Akkermansia muciniphila
AAGAGGAGGTATTCGTCGACGAGGCGCTGGGTTTCGTAGGGGTTGGGCATGGGGGAGGAAGAGGAGGGGATGGGGGAAAAGCGGGAAGGCAGCATTCCGGGGTGGGAAATGCTGCCTTCGGGGGGGGAGGGGGTGCGGGGGCGGATAGAGCGGTGCTAGGATTCCGCTAGGGCATTGAGAAGGTACTGGGAGGGCTGGAAATTTTCGATGAGGATTTCCTGTTGGGCGCCGCGCTGCATGCGGACTTGGAGGATATTGAAATTGGGGGTTTTGTGAGGGGCGAAGAGGATATCGTCGTGGGTGGCGTTGCGGTGTTCTTTGAAGAGGTCGGGGGTGAGGTGGCCGCCGAGATGGTCGTCGCGGCCGGTGGCGAGGTGGCAGGTGCCGAGGACTTTTTCGTCTTGGATATCGGCGTAGGAGATGGGGAGGACTTGGGTGCCGAAGCCGAGTTCGCCGAGGACGCCGGTCATGGGGTCGTTGAGGAGTTTGGCGTTGTGAGCGGCGATGGTTTCGGGGCGGCCTTCGATGAGTTCGGAGAGGATGATGCGGCCATCGGTGACGGTGAGGCGGCCGAGGGTGCCGTCTTCGTATTTCATGGGGAAGTGGCCTTCGGCGCTGGTGGGGACGAAGTAGACTTCGCCGGCGGGGAGGTTGGCGATATCGGGTTGGAGGCCGCGGCAGAGGCCGTGGCTTTTTTGGGCGGCTTGGCCGCTGAGCATGAGTTTGGCGGTGAGGATTTCGCCGGACTGGAGTTGGAAGTCGATTTCGATGGAATCGGCGCCGGTCATGGCGAGGCGGAGTTTTTCGGCGTCGCGGCTGACGTCGAGGTAGTCGACGGCGAGGCCGGAGTTGAGGATGATGTCGTTGACACCGTGGAGGGTGGCACCGCGGAAGTGGTATTTTTTGGCCATGGCCGTGAGGGGGGCGGTGGCGCTGAAGGTGGAGATGCAGAGGATGATGTCGTAGTGGGGGTAGACATCGCGTTCGAGGCTGAGGGTTTCGCCGGCGGCGTTGGTGCAGGGGTCGTCGAGGTCGAGGTTGCTGCCGTAGGTCATGGCGTAGGCGAACATGTCGCCGCCGGTGAGGCCGAGTTGGGCCATGACTTCGTTTTGGAGGGGGAGGAAGAAGTGGTGGTGGGCGCGGCCTTGGATGGCGAATTGGGGGTCGCGGAGGAAGGCGTAGTCCTTCATGAGGGCGAGGTCGGGGAGGTCGATGAGGATGCAGACGCGGCGGCCCTGCGTGGGTTCGAAGACGGTGCGGAGGAGGCGTTCTAGGCTAAAGGGGGGGAACACGCGGGTGGTGGCGTCGGGCAGCGCGAAGGCGGAAGGGGAGGTCATCTGGTGCGGGTGGGAGGGGATAGGATGTAAGGTATCAACGCAGCAGGGCGCTGCTGGGATGAGGTGAGCGGCGGAAAAGAAGGGGAGGGGGCTTGCGGTGGGGGGGTGAAAGGGTGTAGGGGAGGGGCTATGAAGAGCCTGTTTTTATCTGTGTTGGTGGCGCTGGGGTTGTGCCAATGTGAAAATGTGGCGAGTCCTTCGGCGCGGCGGGCGTCTTTGGTGGATTCGGGCTTATCTCCGGCGGAGCGGGTGCGGGCGGCGAAGCATCGGCCGCTTTCGACGGACCCGGGGGATCCGCTGAGTAAAGTGCGGGCGGTGGACAGTGGGGTGGCGGTGAGCGTGCTGCAGTTTTGAGGGCTTGGGGCGGGAGGCTGGTGGTTCCGGGATTGGTGCGGGATTGGTGCGGGTTTAGAAGCCTAACAATCCTCGGAGGGCTTGGGCGATGGAGGAGGCGGTGGGGCGGTGGGCGGCCCAGAGGTTGGGGTGGTAGGGGATGGGGGTATCGCGGGCGTTGAGGCGGAGGGGAGGGGCGTCGAGGAGGTGGAAGCCTTCGGCGGTGACGCGGGCGACGACTTCGGCGGTGACGCCGCCGAAGGGGAAGGCTTCGCCGACGACGAGGAGGCGACCGGTGCGGGCGACGGAGGCGAGGATGGTATCGGTGTCGAGGGGTTTGATGCTGCGGAGGTCGACGACTTCGATTTCGTAGCCGAGTTTGGCGAGGTCGTCGGCGGCGCGGAGGGCTTCGTGGAGCATGGCGCTGTAGGTGACGACGCTGGCGTGTTTACCGTGGCGGACGATGCGGGCTTTGCCGATGGGGAGGGCTTCGGTGGGGAGTTCGTCGGCTTTGAGGTGGTAGTAGAGGAACTTGTGTTCGCAGAAGATGACGGGGTCGTCGAGTTTGATGGCTTCGAGGAGCATCCAGTAGGCGTCGCCGACGGTGGCGGGGGTGAGGACGACGAGGCCCGGGTAGTGGGCGTAGAGGGCTTCCATGCTTTGGCTGTGGAAGGGGCCGCTGCCGGCGGTGCCGCCGCTGGGGAGGCGGACCACGAGGGGGCAGGGGACGCCGGTGCGCCAGAAGTGGGTCGCGGCTTGGTTGATGATTTGGTTGAAGGCGATGGAGGAGAAATCGGCGAACTGCATTTCGACGATGGGGCGCATGCCGTCGATGGCGGCGCCGATGGCGAGGCCCATCATGGCATCCTCGCTGATGGGGCTGTCGAGGACGCGGCCGGGGAAATCGCGGGCGAGGTGCTTGGTGGCTTTGAAGGCGCCGCCAAAGTGGGCGATGTCTTGGCCGTAGATAAAGACTTCAGGATTTTCCTGGAGGGCGCGCCGTTGGGCTTCGCGGATGGCTTCGAGGTAGGTGATGCTCAAGGGGACTCGGAGTTAGCGGTTTCCACGAGCCAGCGCGAGGCGAGGGGCTGCCAGGACTCGAGGGTGGGGTCGGGGGCGGGGTCGCGCTGGGCGGTGGCGACGGCCTGTTGGACGGAAGTGGCGGCTTGGGAATCGAGGAGGTCGAGTTCGGTGGGAGAGGCGTCGAAGTCGCGGAGGAGGCGCTGGCGGGCGAGGAGGAGGCAGTCTTGGCCGAGGGGGGCGGCTTTGAGGTCTGCGGGGACGTAGGCGCCGTCGTCGTGGGCGCCATGGCCGCAGAGGCGGAGGAGGTTGCCGACAACGAGTTGGGGGCCGTGGCCGGTGCGGGCGCGGTGGACGGCGGTTTGGAAGGTGTCGAGGCAGGCAGCGAGGTCGGTGCCGTCGACGGTGTGGCCTTGGACGCCGTAGCCGAGGGCGCGGTCGACGAGGTCGCGGCAGGCGTATTGGCGGTCGGTGGGGGTGGAGTAGG
>CALQKQ020000458.1 GCA_943331195.2 Akkermansia muciniphila
GCAGCCCTCCTCGTTGATCTTGAATTTAGGGTGCCGCCGCTCCGCCACCGCCGGGCCGTACTTCCCCAAAAATCCCTCGGGCTCAACCAGTTGCCGCCAGGCCTCCTCGAAGCCGCGCCCCGCCTCGGGAAGATGGAAATACCACGGGACCAAGCCAAAAATTTCCCGCCCCTTGACCCGCTGTCCCGGATCGCAGGCCTCCGCGGCGTCGTTTTGGTATTGGTGGCTCGGCACCTGGGCATGGCGCATCACTTGGAAGCTTTTCCCTACCGGATCCCACAATTCCTCCTGTATCTTCTGCCGCAAATCGCTCGCTTCCTTGGCATAGCGCTCCGCCATTTCCTTCCGGCCCGCCAATTCCGCCATCCGCGACAAGGCCACCGCTCCGCCATACATATAGGAATTGATCGGCGGCCGGATGCCCGTCCCGCCAATGGAAACCTCCTGGCCTTCCCAGGAGTCGATCTGCCAATAAAGGCCATTATCCAAGAGTCGACTTTTCTGCCAGGCGTCCCCAGGAGCACCATCCTGCTTCCAGGCCTCATGGTTGTCCACCAGTTGGTCCAACAAACCGGTCACGAACGACTTGTCCGCGTTAACCAAATAGCGCGCATAAATGCCGTCGGTGATCCACTGCGAATACTGTTTGCTCCGGCCGCCCGGATCGCCGCCTTTGCCGAAGTAGAACTGGGTGTAGTCGTCGATGATGTCGGGCTCCCGGAGCCAGCGTCCTTCATACAGGTGGTGACCCACCGGACAATTGATGGTGTTGTATTTCTTGCTCCAACCGACCTGTGGAAGAAACTCGGTGACGACATACCCCTCAGGATGCTTGACCACATGTTTTCGATAGGTCCACCAACGGAAAAAATAAGTTTCCTCCAGGCTTTTGTCGGAACACTCGAAGATAGGGACGTTCCGCTCCATCCAGGCAGCGGCTTGAGCGTTGCTAATGACCGTGGCGGATCCGTCGGCAGGCAAACCGACGGCGGTATCGTCCGGGCGCTGGCTGTTAAAGGTAGCCACATAGGCCCGCAGAGCATCAGGCTTGAGGAGCGCCGCCGCGCGATCGACCGAAGCCTCGCCGCCACTTGCGGTAGCTGGGGCCAAGAGAGCGGGGGCCAGACCGAGCAGGCCAGCCAGCAAGAGGGAAAGTTGCATCGGTTTATTCAGTCTAAAAGGGGGTTGGTTCAGGAAAGCAGCCTCGCAGGTCAAAGCGCCTTGGACGACTACTCGCCTCTTCCGAATCCTAGCGATGCCGCTCCTGGTGCCAAGGCTTTTCTGACGCTTTGGAAGCTCGCGCAACCCATCGCCACGGCCCTGGCGCGGCACGCTTGATCGGGCCGGCCGCTTCCACTGAGGCCCATGGCGGTGCTGGAAGAGCGTCACCGATCATTTGAAAAGGCAGCACCTGTAATCCTCAAACCGGAAGTTGAAACGCGACCATAAGGCCCTTTTCGACCATAACGACGGGGCATAATCCGTTTTCTCTCACCTCTCCAGGCTCACCTTTTGGGGGCATTTTTTTATTTTCGGCGGTTTTGGTTGGCTAATGCTTACGCGCGGACTCAAGCGGGAAGCTGGGTGAGGTGATCCTGGTAGGCGGCCTGGATGGCGGCTTCTAGGCTGGAGACTTCCTCGTCCGTGAGGAAGGAGAATAGGGCCTTCCGCTTGTTGGCGGAAAGGTGGCCTTGGTTTTGCAGGCAGAGGCGGAGGAAGAGGTTGGCTTTGGGCTCCGGCAGGTCCACGATTTCTCGCATGGCCGCGCGGGCGACATCGTAGCAGCGGAGGTAGGCGAGTTCGCGGGGGAGCTCGGTTTCGATGGTTTCGGCGGTGAAGGCGTAGAGGGCCTCGGCCATGGGGGTGCAGTCGATGTAGCGGAAGAGGTCCTTGGAATCACTGATGACGCCAAGCTTGCCGTCCGGGTCCATGTCATACTCGGTGCGGGCAAGGAGTGGCAGGGAAAAGGCTTCCAGGCTGGCGTCGTAGTCTTTGGGGCGGTTTTGGATGATCGCGGAGACGGGCAGGAGGACGCCTTCCGGGGTGAATCCACGCTGCGCGAGAATGTGGTGAATGAGGAAGCGGTGGATGCGCCCGTTGCCATCCTCGAAGGGGTGAAAATACACAAAGATCCAAGCCACCACGGCGGCGGCGGCGAGGGGAGGAACACCCGGTGTTGAGGCCAGGTTGCGGGAAACCTCCAGCCACGCGTCCATCAGATAACCCAAATCATTTTCGCCTGGTTTGGGCGGGATGAGGTGGATTCTTTCATGGCCGGGGGCGAGGGTTTGGCCGACATAGTTCTGATTTTGCCGCCAGCCTTTGGCGGCGAAGCGGGGATCGACGATGAGGTTTTGGAGTTCGACGAGGGCTTCCTCAGAAAGAAAGTCCTCCGTGGCAGCCCGGCGGAGTTGGGCCACAAAACGCTCGGTGCGGGGCAGGTCGGGGGTTTCCTGCTCAATGGCGTAGGAGGATTTGGTTTCCTTGGAATAAAGGAAGGCGAGAGCCCGCTGGTAGATCTCCGGGGGACATTCGGCGATGGCTTCCCGGCAGCGGAGGTCGAGCCGGGCGGCCTCGCCTTCCAGAATGCGGCGGCTGCGGCGGACCATCGGAGAAAAGTGGACGTCACCCAGGAGGTTCTCATTGATGCGCCAACGGCGGAACTTGGTAACGGGGCCGGTGAAATAGCGAGTGGCGTCGGCGAGGTCGATATAATTCCCTGCCGTGATATCCGGGATCGGGAGGGTGATTTTCGTGAACTGCTCGTAGAGATACCAGGCGCGGCGGGCATTGGCTCCAGTGGGAGTGGCTTTGATGTAGGCAAGGACCTGGTCCTCGGGAAGCAAGGGCAGTAGGGCACGCAGGAGCCCGAGGTGAAGCCCTTCGCGTTTCAGGGCGAAATCAAGATGTTCCATGGGGCCATGCAGGTCGATGGCACTCCACGGGTGAATTTCCTGAACCCGTCCATTCCCCGTTTCCACGCTGCGGCGTTCTCCGGGATTGGCGGTGAACGATTCCACGTGATGGGGCATAGGGTTCAGTTTGAACTCCTTGGCGAGCCACAAGTAGCCAACGGGAGACAGATCGCGGGGATTGGACACAGAGCCAAGTTTCGACGGCATTTGATTACGGCCAAGGAAAAATGATTATTTTCC
>CALQKQ020000459.1 GCA_943331195.2 Akkermansia muciniphila
CCGACAGTACATCCGCAAATCCAAGGCCACCTGGTCATTGCGGCTGCGCCCCGTATGCAATTTCGCCCCCGGCGCCCCAATCTTCTCCGTCAGCGCCTTCTCAATGTTCATGTGCACATCTTCCAAGGCCATCTGCCACGCAAAATCCCCCGCCTCAATCTCCCCCTCAATCTCCTTCAGCCCCCGCACGATCTCCTCCCGCTCCGCCACCGTAATGATCCCCGCCCGCGCCAAGGCCTCCGCCTGCGCCATCGATCCCAAAATGTCATATTTATAGAGCCGCCAGTCAAAGGAGATCGACTCCCCATAGCGCTGCACTAATCCCGAAGTCTCCTGCTGAAATCTACCTTTCCACATAAATTAGATGATCACTTTCACCCCCACCACACTCCCGCCCGGCCCCCTCAGCAAGCGCAATGGTGCCGCCCCCCGCCCCCAAGACCACCTTTTACCTGGCAGGCACTCTTCCTGCTGGTACTTCTCCCCATGCCTGCTTCCACCGTCTCCCTGCGCGAACACGGGTTCCGCCTGCTCACCGACGAACTGACTTTCCTCATGGAAGCCTTCGCCGCCGTGCTCCGCCGCCTCGGCGAACCCGAACTCGCCGCCCAACTCCCCTGGCTCGCCGCCCCCACCCGCCCCGCCCCGCCCTCCCACCGCTCCCTCGGCCAAGCCTACTCCATCGCCTTCCAACTCCTCAACGTCGTCGAAGAACGCGTCGCCTCCCAAGTCCGCCGCCTCCGCGAATCCCAAGAAGGACCCCGCGCCGAACAAGGCCTCTGGCCAGACCACCTCCACCAACTCGCCCAACTCGGCCTCCCCCGCCCCGACCTCCTCAACGTCCTCCGCGACCTCCACGTCGAACCCGTCCTCACCGCCCACCCCACCGAGGCCAAACGCGAAACCGTCCGCGAACTCCACGGCGACATCTACGCCCTCATGAACCAACATGAGAACCCCACCTTCACCCCACGCGAACAAGCCCGCCTCCAATCCCAACTCCAAAACCTCCTCGAAAATCTCTGGCGCACCGGCGAAATCCACGTCACCCGCCCCACCATCGAGGCCGAACTCCAAAACACCCTCCACTACCTCCGCGAAGTCTTCCCCTCCGCCCTCAGCTGCGCCCACCTCCACCTCCGCGAAGCCTGGGCCGCCTCCGGTGGCGACCCCGCCGCCATCGACGCCCTCCCCCCCCTCATCCGCTTCGGCACTTGGATCGGTGGCGACCGCGACGGCCACCCCTTCGTCACCGCCGCCGTCACCGCCCGCTCCCTCACCGCCCTCCGCCTCAACGCCATCCGCATCCACCGCCGCGCCCTCGAGGCCCTCGCCCAACACACCCCCATCAGCTCCCTCTTCCGCCAAGCGCCCCCCCCACTCCGCGACCTCATCGCCCGCCTCCGCCTCGAACTCGCCGCCGCCCCCGACGTCGACCTCGACTACATCCAAGCCCGCAACCGCGAGGAACCCTGGCGCGAAGCCGCCTACCTCATGCGCGCCAAACTCCTCCTCGCCGCCACCGACCACCCCGCCGCCTACCCCCAGCCCGCCGACCTCCAAGCCGACCTCGCCATCTTTCAGGCCGCCCTCGACACCATCGGGGCCTCCGCCCTCGCCATCGAACACGTCGTCCCCTTCCGCCGCCGCCTCGAAGCCTTCGGCTTCCACTCCGCCACCCTCGACATCCGGCAAAATTCCGCCTTCCACGAACTCGCCCTCCAACAACTCCTGCAAGCCGCCGGCCTCCTCTCCGGCCGCACCCTCGCCGACCTTCCCCTCCCCGAAAAACGCGCCCTCCTCGAACGCGAACTCGCTTCCCCCCGGCCCTTCCTCAGCCCCGGCGTCTCCGCCGGCCCCGAAGCCGATACCGTCCTCGCCTCCTACCGCGTCCTCGCCGCCCACCGCGCCCGCTTCGGCAACGCCGGCCTCGGCTCCCTCATTGTCAGCATGACCCGCCACCCCGAGGACCTCCTCACCGTCTACCTCCTCGCCCGCGAAGCCGGCCTCATGGAGTGGTCCCCCCAAGGCCTCCGCTGCCCCCTTCCCGTCGCCCCCCTCTTCGAAACCATGGACGACCTCGCCGCCGCTCCCGCCATCTCCGACGCCTTCCTCGCCCACCCCATCACCCAGCGCAGCCTCTCCCCCGAACGCCCCACGTTCCAAATGATGGTCGGCTACTCCGACAGCAATAAAGACTGCGGCATCCTCGCCAGCCAATGGGCCCTCCACCGCGCCCAAACCGAACTCGCCGCCACCTGCGCACGCCACCGCGTCCGCCCCGTCTTCTTCCACGGCCGCGGCGGCACCGTCGGCCGCGGTGCCGGCCCCACCCACTGGTTCATGGAAGCCCTCCCCCAAGGCTCCCTCAGCGGCTTCCTCCGCATGACTGAACAAGGCGAAACCATCGCCCAAAAATACGCCCACCTCGACTCCGCCGTCTACAACATCGAGCTCCTCATGGCCTCCGCCGCCTCCGCCACCGCCCGCCATCGCCTCCCTCTCTCCGTCCCCGCCCCCATTCACCCCATCATGGAAAAACTCGCCCCCTGGAGCCGCGACGCCTACCGCGCCCTCCTCCGCGAGCCCCAGTTCATGACCTTCTACCGCAGCGCCACCCCCATCGACGCCCTCGAACACAGCCGCATCGGCTCCCGCCCCGCCCGCCGCTCCGGTCAAGCCACCCTCGACGACCTCCGCGCCATCCCTTGGGTCTTCTCCTGGACCCAATCCCGCTTCTACCTCCCCGGCTGGTACGGCGCCGGCAGCGCCCTCGAAAAACTCAAAACCGAAGACCCCGCCAGCTTCGCCGACCTTGGCCGCGCCCTCCACCACTCCGCCTTCCTTCGCTACGTCTTTACCAATATCGAAAGCTCCCTCGTCAGCGCAAATCTTCCCCTCATGCAAGATTACGCCGCCCTCGTCCCCGACCCCGCCCTGCGCGACCGCTTCCTCTCCCTCATCCTAGCCGAACACCAGCGGACCCGCACCCTCCTGGAAGAACTCTTCAACGGACCCTTCGCCGCCCGCCGCCCCCGCCTCGCCTACACCCTCGCCATCCGGGAAGCACCCCTTCGCGTCCTCCACGCCCAACAAATCGACCTCCTCAAAACCTGGCGCGCCCACACCGCCGCAGGCCGCACTCACGACAGCG
>CALQKQ020000460.1 GCA_943331195.2 Akkermansia muciniphila
ACCTGCCCAGAAATCATCACCCGGACCTACAGCGTGAGCGATACCTGCGGCAACTCCATCCTGGTGACCCAGACCATCACCGTGAAGGACGACATCGCCCCCACCGCCAGCAATCCTGAGCCCGTGCTGGTCCAATGCCTTGGCGACGTGCCCGCCGCCAACATCAGCGCCGTCAGCGACGAAGCCGACAACTGCGGTGTTCCCGTGGTGGCCTTCGAAGGCGATGAGTCTGATGGCAAGAGCTGCCCCCAAGTCATCACGCGCACCTACAGCGTGACCGATGCCTGCGGCAACTCCATCAAGGTCACTCAAACGATCACGGTGAAGGACGACATCGCCCCCACCGCTAGCAGTCTCGCTCCCGTGCGCGTCCAGTGCATCGGAGACGTGCCGCGTGCGGACACCGGCGCCGTCACCGACGAGGCCGATAACTGCAGCATCCCCGTGGTGACCTTCGAGGGCGATGTCTCCGATGGCGGCACCTGCCCCGAAATCATCACCCGGACCTACCGTGTCGCCGATGCCTGCAAGAACTCCATCCTAGTGACCCAAACGATCACGGTGAAGGATGACATCGCACCAGTGCCCGCGCCTAACCCTGGGGACCTGCTCCTTGAATGTGGTGACAACGTCCCTGAGGCTGTCAAGCTGTCCGCAACCGACAACTGTGGAGGTAACATCGCTGGCGTACCCGTAGATGTTACAGACGACAGCAACCCGTGCAACGTCATCATCACCCGCACCTGGACCTTCACGGATGCCTGCAAGAACAGCTCGACGACGACTCAGATCATCACCATCGTCGACACCACGCCTCCAAGTGTGACCTGGCCTGCTGGGGAAGTGAGCTTGACCTGCACCGAGTGTGAGATCGACCCAGCGAACACAGGCACGCCTAAAGTTGCTCCAGATGATTGCGGCCAGGTAACGACGAGCTACGAGGACGTGGAAGATACTGGAGAGGGGACCTGCCCTCGGGTCGTGAAGCGTCTCTGGACCGTATCTGATGGCTGCAACGAGGTCACCTACGAACAGGTTATTCAATGCCTGCCCATCAATAAGGTGGTGGTGACCAATAGCTCCCTGTGCACCTATGACATGGATCCATCGACCGAGTGCAAAGACTTCCGGCTCCTCTTCAGCCAGGATCCGAGGGCCCTCCCGAAATACAAAGTCACCGCCACCAACCCAGGCCAGACTTATTACAACCTGTTCTACACGGCAACCGCCGGGAGCAAGGTGACCTTTAACATCACCCTGCCCTATCCCTATGTGACGCAAGGAGCGAAACCCGTTCATGCCTATAATGGGGTCACTGCTCGCACAGAGAACGGACAGGTATGTTATGAGCCAGGCAAGGAATTCTATGTAGGTTCCACCCAGATAACGATAGCTAACTATGTTCCACAGCGATACGGATCGATGACATCCTTCCCTGTGACCCTCACGGTGCCTTCCACTGGGTTCGTCTACCTGAATATCCATCTGGACTACGGACTGAAGGGCTCATCGGGATACTTCATCGTCGGCGACAATGCGGTGGATTCCAACGGTGCGGTGCTGATTCCAAATAGAGGGTCTTACACCTTCTCCTCGTCAATCGGATCACAGACCTCCAGTGATTCGATCTGCAACATCAATGTCTACAAAAAACTGCCAGGAGTGGGCGGATTTGCGCGCATTCCCTATACGGCGGCTGACGGCACCTCTGATCCAAGGCCTAAAGTCGGCTGCACGGCAGTTCTGAAGGACTCCAATGGGACCGTCATCTCCACGGGCGTGACTGACAGTGACGGTTGGTACTTCTGCAACTACAAGTGGTCCGGAAAACCGACGACTGTTTTCGTCACCCTAACTCCACCTAAGGGTCGGCCTACCACTCGCTCGGCCACGCTGAAGAGCGATGGCTACGTGCAAATCGACTTCGGCGCGCCCTGAGCCAAGTAGGTTTGCCTATAAGCAGTAACTAAATCAGCCCGGCGGCCATGGCCGCCGGGCTTGATTTCCGGAAAGACTCGACCGGCCCAGGACCTCCAATGTCTTGGGCCGGTATTTCCCAAAAAACCCAACGCCGCCTCCAGGCAACCTTTTCCGCCGCAACGGCAGCGCCGCATCGATCAAAGCCAATCACCCCGAGGATGTGCTTTCTCACTCAAACAAACACCATGCCGGGCGCGGCGAATGAATCACTTAGCCTCCATGGATTTTCTAGCCCTTTTCCGCCCAAGCTTCGCCTCGCGAATGAGGCCTTACCGCAATCTTTCCCTCATCCTTCCCTTATGAATTTTTCAAGTCATTCAAGCCCTCGCCTTCGCAAGACTGTTTATGCGGCGTTAGGTGTCGGCAGCGTCGCCCTCTTGGGCGTTCTTTTGCGACATGATTCGTCCAGCCCGACCACTCCGCTTGCCCCAGTGCCGCCGGTGGTTACTACGGCCATCCGGAGCGCGCCCCTCCCCCCTGCCGGGGTGATCCCCGCCGCGCTGAGCGCCAACCCAGCGGCGAGCGCGGAACAGCCAACCGCACGCCCGGTGGCCTCGACGGAAACCCGTCAATGGGTCGAGGCCCTAGGGCAGCTCAATCCTGATGGCACTCCCCTCTCCGAGGAACAGGCCGCTGTTTGGAAGGCACAACTGCAGGCCCTCATCCAGCAAGGAGCTGCAGGGCTTCCCGCGATCCGCGATTTTCTCAAGCTCAACGAAGACATTGAGTTCACCCCGTCCGACGGCCCCATGCTCGGCTATTCCTCAGTGCGGAATGCCCTGTTTGACGCGATCCGCCAAATCGGCGGCCCGGAAGGCGCCGAGACCGCGCTGGCAGCGCTGCGAGGAACGGCCGATCCTAGAGAAATCCTCACCTTGGCCCGCCTTCTGGAGTCCCTGGCCGAAGGGGAACACCGGCAGCCCATTCTAGACTCGACGAGGCAAGCCCTCAGCATGGCCAGACGCGGGGAATTGAGCGACTACGATGTGGGGCCGCTTTTCGAAGTACTCCAGAAGTATGGCGGAGCCGCCGCGAGATCGGACCTCGAACAGGCCGTAGGGCAATGGAAGTACTATGGAGCCATCGGTCTGGCGAATCTTCCAGAAGGAGAAGGGATTCCCTCTCTCATCCGCATGGCAGTGGAGCCCAGCGGCCAGCGCGGACTTGC
>CALQKQ020000461.1 GCA_943331195.2 Akkermansia muciniphila
AGATCCCGCCGCTGCCGCTCAGGCCGCCCGCAATCTGGCTGGTGCCATTAAAGTCCACCCGCAGGTTGCCGATCCCGCCGTTGCAGATCACGGTGCCGTTGGGAGAGCTCGTGATCGCCACTCCGGTGTTGGTGGGGACGCCCCAACGGCCATTGCCTTCAAAGGTCAATTTGCCGCCCCCGATCCGGGTAAACCCGGTGAAGGTGTTCAGCCCGGTCAGCACCAAGGTGGCACTGTCGTCGGCAAAACCTTGCAAGTCGATGTCGGTGCGGAAGCCCTGCTTGCCGGAAATGACGCTCTCCGTCACCGCCGCGCCATCCGCAATGATCCCGGAAAAGGTGTGCACCACCCCTGGATCCGAGCCCATCTTCATGACCCCGCGGGAGTATGGCGAGGAATTGATGATGCGGCCGGTGCCATCCGGCGCCGGGACTTGGTTCTGGTTGTCGTCGCCCGCGACGTCAAACGTCCCCCCCGTCATGATGAGGCGACGCCGATTCCCGATCTGCCCATTGGGCACCCGCACATTCGCTGGTGCCGCCGGCACCGAGAGGTCGACGGAGTTGTAAATCCGCACCGTGGCTCCGGCATCCAGAGCGTCGATGTTCTCCAAGGCATAACTCGTCGTGCCATTGACGCCGGTCGGCGCCTTCAGGACCACCGTGCCACCACGAATGAAGGTCCCACCGCTGTATTGGTTGCCCAATCCATACGTCGGATCGCCTTCCAGCGTCACCGTCTTGGTGCCTTCAATCGTTAGCCCCTCGGTGCCCTGCAAACTGACCGCTAGGGTCACATCAGCATTGATTTCCAACGTGGGCTGGCTCCCCGCCATCGTCAGGTTGTTGCCATTCACCGAATTAAAGGAATAGCCGTCCGCATTCACCGACACCTTCCGCGCCGTCACCGGCTCTGTCACCGTCACCGGCCCCGCCGCCGCGTCGCCGAAGACGGCATCGCCCCCCGCCCACGCGCTCGGCATGGTCCAGTTCACGCTCAGGTTATTCCAGGAGGAATCCGTGGAAACATTCGTCCACGTGTTCGGAGGAAGCGGCTGGCTCACCGCATAGGCCACCGCCTTGACAAACATCGCCTGGCCATCCGTCGACAAATCCAAGGCCCCCGCCTGGGGGTTGGGCGCCGAAGTCGAACTGCCCACGTAATCCCGCGTCCCGCAGCTGAAGAGCATGCGATACCCCGCCAAAAGCTCCCCCGCCACCTGGGTGCTGCGCACCTGCGTGCCCGCCGGCCACTCGGCGATGGCGTAGCCTTCCGCGACGTAGGCTCCATACACCGCCGGCGCCTGGCCCGCTGGGATGTTCACCCCGGGATCCATCGGATTGAATTTGATGCTAGCCAAGACCACCCCGCCCGGCTCCATGGCGTTGGCAATGCCTTGATCCGCCCCATCCACCGTCAAATTGAAGAACTGCACCGAAGTCCCCCGGTTGTTCGCCGGGCTCGGGACGATCACGTTGCAATAACTGTTCATGACCGCAACCCCGCCCACGTCCGTAGTGCCCAGGCCGCTGAAAATCGGGTGGCTCGGAACCAACAGCGAAAGCTTCCCGCTCGCCGTGGTGCTGTTATTGGCCCCGCAGTCATACTCCTTGTTGTCCAACAAATAGCCCATCCGGTTCCCGCGCACCAAGGTGGCCTTGGTGACGATCATCGGCTTGTAGAGCAGCGTATTCCACTTCGGCCCCTGAGCATTGAGGTTGAATGGACCGCTGTTCAACGCCGACCCCAAAATGATCAAGTCGTAGCTGTTCAAGACCGGCACGTCGTCGATCGACATTCTGCCGCTCTGCGGATTGAAGCGCTCCACGGTGTGGCCCGCCGCAATCAGGAGATCCACAAAGCCCTGGTCCACATAGGGAATGTCCCCCGACACCGCCGGCAACACGGACCCGCGCACCGCCCCATCCGACCCCGTTCCCGTAGTCGCCGCCGTGCCCTCCGCACCGTTGTCGCTAACCCAAACAATCTTGGCCGCCTCGGAGGCGAGTGTCATCCCCATCAGGGACAGAAGCGCGAGTTTTTTTGTCATAACAATCTAGGAGTAAATGGTTGGGGTTTGGAATATTCTAAGATGGAATGGTCCCGGGCTTGCTCAGTACTGATATTTGTCCGGCCCTTTCTCATCTAAATAAAATCCAACTCTGCCTCGTCCCAGAGCTCTGCGGCGATCTTTTTTGTCAAGTATCTCTTAAGTACACCTTTCCGCAGCCGCGCTCACACCCGCCGCAGCGGGAAAATCCCTACTTCCACCCCCGCCGAAAAGTGTCGCGCCTGGGGAGGGCCTTCCGGAACAAAGCCCCCATTCCACACCAAAGGCTCTGCAGACCATGCCCCCACCTCCGCCGCTTGTAGCGGATAGGGCCGATGCCACACCTCGCCGCTATAGAGCCGCCGCCGCCGCGCATTCCACGAAAACAACCGATACCGCTCCGCCAAAAAGCTCTCCAAGCTCCCCGGCTCCGCCTCAAAAACCGGGCCCACCCCGCGGTAGCGATACTCCGCCGCCCCAAAGCGCTCCTGCGGGCGCCGCTGGCAGCGATACGCCACCTCCCCTCCCGCGCCCCGTTCCGCCTCCATCGCCGCGTGTTCATAGGGCAAATGAAAACCCCGCCGCGCCACCTCCACCGCCACCCCGCGCGCGCAGTCCAAGGAATAAAACCATACCCCAGGTCGGCCAGCCTCGTCCCGCACATACGTCCGCACATTCAATTCCAAAAACGACGACAGCCAAGGCAAAGCCGGCAAGCCCGCAGGCCGCACCGCCTCCATGAAAAAAGGAACCACCCCCACCCAGGCCTCATCCTCAAAAACGTCCACCCGCAGCCCCGGAGGCAGCGTCCGCTGCACCACGTCCGGGCCCACCCTCCAGTGCAAAAAAAGCAGATCCCTCCAGCGCTGCCACATCACCACCCGCCCCTCCGGCCTCGGATAGTTAGGATTAGTTAGAGGAAGGACTGACATCTGAGAACCAAGGCCCCGGAAAAAACGGCTCCCGCCCGCCGCGCCCGCCCCCTAGCGGCGACCCATGCCCAAGGTGGTCCGGCAATAGGCCAGGCTGCGCTCCAACTCCGCTTTCTGGTATTTCGGCTCCGCCGTCTGCCGGTCCTCCCCCGCCGCC
>CALQKQ020000462.1 GCA_943331195.2 Akkermansia muciniphila
CCTAACACCAGAAACATCCACTACGCCTATTGCTTGCGGCGCGCCCGGAGTGGCTGGACAATGGATGATCGCAAGTATTTCTTTGGCTGGTTGAACGAAGCCCTGGCAAAAGATGGCGGAAAGAGCTTTGCCGGATACATCCGAGCCATTCGCCTGGACGCCATCGCGCAGCTAGAGACCAAAGATGTCGAGCTCATGGCAGGATGGCTCGGCGACCTTCCTTCCGTAGATCTCTCCCAACTGCCCAAGCCCAAGGGCCCGCCCGAACCATGGACCGTTGACACCGCGATGAAGCTTTTTGCATCGGAACTTCGCGGCAGGGACTTCGAAAATGGCAAAAAAATGTTCGCCGCCGGATGGTGCATCGCCTGCCATCGCTTCAGCGGCGAAGGAGGAGTCACCGGCCCCGACCTGGGTGCCCTGGGAAGTCGCTTTTCCATCCGGGACATTCTCGTCGCCATCTGCGAACCCAGCGCGTCCATCTCGGAGCAATATATGGCCAGCACTGTCAAACTCAAAGACGGCAACACGCTCTACGGCCGCCTCCTGATTCGGAACGACCAGGAAGTCGGGGTGGCTTCCCATCCTTTTGATCTGAATCAGATTACCAAAGCTCCCGCAAAACTGTTAGAAAAGATGGAGTTTTCCAACGTATCCATGATGCCCCCGGGCCTGATTTTAGGAATGAACCGTGAGGAATTGATGAACCTCATGGCCTATCTTCTCTCCGGAGGGGATTCGCAGCACCAGGCCTTCAAAAACAAGTGACAAGTCTGCGAAGCCGCTGCGCTTCATCCTAAACGTTTCGCCTCGGCGGGACGTGGGCTTGCCCTCGCCAAGCGTGAAATATGTTAAAAATGCAAATAAAATGGGGAAAACATGAGCGGAAGTGGCAGTCTACAAGCGGACCGGATTCCTTTCCCCTGCCTGGAGAAGTCAGGAAAAAACTGCTCCCGTGGAGCCTGCCCCCGCATTGACTCCTAAACCAAGACCCCGCCCTCCGTATCCTCTTCGCCCCCCACCCGAGGTTTGCCCTTGGCCCGCCCCCCTTCCCCCGAGAACGTCAACTAAATCTTTCCCCTCCCATGCGCCTGACACTCCTCCTCCCCCTCCTCGGACTGCTCCTTGGCCCCCTCTCCCTTCCAGCCCACGCCCAAAGCGGCCCCCCCGGCGGCTTCCTTGCCGAAGTCGCCGCCCCCGCTGCCCCCAGCAAGGAAGTCAACGCCAGCCTCCTCGCCGCCCAAACCGCCTTCGTCCCTGGAAAACCCCTCGCCGTCGCCCTCCGCCTCGAACACCCCGAACATTGGCACACCTACTGGCTCAACCCCGGCATCGGCCTCCCCACCACCCTCAAGTGGGACCTCCCCCCCGGCTGGCAAAGCTCCCCCCTCATCTGGCCCATCCCCCAAATCCAACATGCCGAGCAGGGCAATCAGCACATTTATCAGGGCACTGTCTACCTCTTCGCCAGCGTCACCCCCCCAGCCTCCCTCCCCCTCGGCCAAGCCTTCACCCTAAAAGCCTCCGCCAAATGGCTCGTCTGCGACGAGGCCTCTTCCTGCAACCCCGGCGGTGCCTCCCTCAGCCTCACCCTTCCCGTCGCCGCCCAGGCCGAACCCGTCCCCGCCATCCAGGCCGAACTCGCCAAAGTCGAAGCCGTCCAAGCCCGCTCCGTCCCCGCTTGGCAAGTCAGCCTCTCCCCCAAGTGGGTCCTCACCCTCACCCCCGGCGAAGGTGCCAATCCCGACCCCGGCGAGATCTCCTTTTTCGACTACACCAAAGCAGTTACCACCCAGCCCCCCGTCCTCTCCCGCCAAGGCCGCTCCATCGTCCTCACCCTCCAGCCCTCCGACGAAGACTCCACCGACTCCCCCGCAGGCTTCGTCCACGCCTCCAAGGGCTGGCTCCAAGACGGCTCCGTTCCTGCCCTCGCTGTCGGTGCCCCTCCCCTCCCCGCCGCTAGCCCCAGCGCTTCCTCCAGCAGCCCCGCCGTGCGCGCCCCCAGCATTAGTTTCACCGCCGCCCTTCTCAGCCTCTTCCTCGCCGGCAGCCTGCTCAACCTCATGCCCTGCGTCTTCCCCGTCCTCGCCCTCAAAGTCCTCGGCTTTGCCCAGCAAGCCGGCAAAGACCCTCGCGAAACCCGCCGTCACTCCCTCGCCTACACCCTTGGCCTCCTCGTCTTCGTCTGGCTCGTCGCCGGCGGCATGCTCATCGCCAAAACCGCCTTCCACCTCGACTTCGCCTGGGGCGACCTCACCCGCTACAGCGGCCCCATGGCCCTCGTCATCCTCCTCCTCTTTCTCCTCGGCCTCAATCTCGCCGGCCTTTTCGAAATCGGCACCAGCCTCGGCAACGTCGGCGGCCAACTCCAAGACAAGCCCGGCTACGCCGGCAGCTTCTGGTCCGGCGCCCTCACCATGCTCATCTCCACCCCCTGCAGCGGCCCCTTCATGGCCGTCGCCATGGGCTGGGCCCTCCAGCAACCCGCGCTCTCCCAATTCATCCTCTTCACCAGCTTCGGCCTCGGCATCGCCTGCCCCTACGTCCTCCTTTCCAGCTCCCCCCAACTCCTCCGCAAACTCCCCCGCCCCGGCCCCTGGATGGAGACCTTCAAGCAGGCCCTCGCCTTCCCCATGTTCGCCGCCGCCATCTACTTCTTCAATACCTTCGCCGCTAAAACCGGCAGCGACGGCGCCTCCCTCCTCCTCTGGTCCCTCCTCTTCACCTCCCTCGCCGCCTGGATCTACGGCCGCCAGCCCTCCGCCGCCCCGCGCCGCCGCCTTCTCAGCGCCCTGACCGCCGCCGCCGCCCTCGCCGCCGCCGCCTGGTTCGCCTGGGGTGCCTCCCGCCAAAAACCCGCCAACGACGCCTCCCCCTCCGCCCCCTACTACACCGGCTCCCTCGCCTGGACCCCCTGGTCCCCCGAAACCCTCGCCGCCGCCCGCGCCCAAGGCCGCGCCGTCTTCGTCGACTACACCACCCTCGGCTGCATCACCTGCGACACCAACGAAGCCCGCGTCTTCAAAGCCCCCATCGGCTCCGACCAAGTCATCGCCAAGTTCAAAGAACTCAACGTCCTCCCCCTCCGCGCCAAATACCTCGCCGAC
>CALQKQ020000463.1 GCA_943331195.2 Akkermansia muciniphila
AGCATTTTTTGGCGGAAGTCGTGGAGGGGTTGGAGGACTTGGCCGAGTTCCATGGAGGCGCCTTCGCCTTTGGCCCACCATTCGCGGCTGTGGAAGCCGTTGCCGGAAAAGAGGACGGCGAGGCGGACGGGGGCTTCGCTAGAGGGGTCGGAGGAGCGGGGTTCGTCGCCCCAGACGGGGAGGGATTCGAGCCAAGGGAGGGCCATGGAGACGCCGGTGCCGCGGAGGAAGGCGCGGCGGGAGAAGTGGTGGGAGGGCATGGTGTGGTGGGGTGGGTTAGTCTTCGGGGGCGGCGTCGCGTCCGCGGATGTCGCGGAATTGGGGGCTGGCGACGATGAGGGAGATGGCGGAGTGGACGCGGAACTCGTTGGCGGCGAGTTGCTTTTGCATTTCCTCGAGGAGGGGTTCGTCGGAGAGTTGGACGGAGCGACCGAGGGCGTAGCCGAGCAGCTTGCGGCAGAACTGGCGGAGGAAGGCCTCGCGGCGGGTGGTGAGGAGGTAGTCGCGGAGGCCGTTGATGCCATCAAGGGCGGTGCCGTCCATGGTTTTGGTCGCGGTGTCGATGGGGCGGCCGGCGGAGTCTTGTTGGCGGAAGCGGCCGATGGCGTCGAAGCCTTCGAGGGCGAAGCCGAAGGAGTCGATGCGGACGTGGCAGCCGGCGCAGCGGGGGTCGGCGCTGTGTTTTTCGGTGAGTTGGCGCATGGTGAGGGTGGCGGTGGCCTCGTCTTCGGGGAGGCGGGGGACGTCCTTGGGGGGGCGGGGCAGTTTGTCGCCGAGGAGGGCTTCGGCGACCCAGTTGCCGCGGAGGATGGGGCTGGTGCGGGAGGCGCCGGATTGTTTCGCTAGGGTGGTGGCGAGGCCGAGGAGGCCGCCGCGGGCGTATTTTTGGATGCCATCGACGCGGCGCCACTCTGGGCCGCTGACGCCGGGGATGCCGTAGTGGTGGGCGAGGGCTTCGGTGAGGAAGGTGTGGTCGGCGTTGAGGAGGCTGAGGACGGAGCGATTTTCTTGGAGGAAGTCGGTGAAGAAGCGGATGGTTTCTTCATACATGGCGCCGCGGAGGGGGGCGAATTCGGGGAAGTGGCGTTCGCTTTTTTCGTCGAGGGAATCGAAGTCGCGGATGTGGATCCAGGAGCAGCCGAATTCGATGGCGAGGCGGCGGAGGCGGGGATCGCGGAGGAGGCGCTGGGTTTGGGCGGCGAGTTCCTCGGGTCGGCGGAGGGTTGCGGCGGCGGCGGCGGCGCGGAGGGGGGCGTCGGGTGGGGCGGACCAGAGGAAGTAGCTGAGGCGGCTGGCTAGTTCGTGGTCGTTGAGGGGGGCTTGGTGGGGGCCGGGGGCGGGGGTTTCGCTGCGGTAGAGGAAGGTGGGGCTGATGAGGATGCGGGCGAGGATGAGGCGGATGGCCTCGGGGTGGGGCAATTCCTGGGAGCGCAGTTTTTGATAGAGGGCGCGGAGTTCGCTTTGTTCTGATTCGGTGAGGGGTCGGCGATAGGCGCGGTCGGCGAATTCGAGGAGGGCGTCGAGGTGGCGGGGTTCGGCGGCGACGAGGGTTTGGCGGAAGGCGGCGGCGCGGTCGTTGATGGGTTGGCGGAGGGGCTCGAAGGCGCTAGGGTCGGCGTCTTGGGTGGCGAACTGATAGAGTTGTTCGAAGGCGTCGACGAGGGTGAGGGCGTCTTCGCTGACGAAGTGGAGTTGGTCCCAGAGGCGGTCGAGATGGGCGCGCTGGGCTGGGTCGAGGATGAGGCGGGCGAGGGGTTCGTCTTCGCGGTGGAAGAGGGTGAGGGTGACGACTTCGTCGACGGGGACGATTTTGGTGTAGCAGAGGGCGGCGGGGAAGCTGTCGCGGAATTCCGCGAAGGCCGCTTCGAGGCTTTGGCGGGCGGGGCTGCCATCGGCGGCGATGACGGGAAGGGAGGGTGAAAGGGTTGTTAGGGAAGGGGGCGGGGCGGAAGCGAGGGCTTGGAATTGCACGCTGCCGGCGGTGCCGGAGAGGGGGTCGAGCAGGGCGGTGGCGACGAGTTCGGTGCCGCTGGGGAGGCCGGGGGGGAGGGTGATGACAACATCGGAGGGGGCGAGGACATAGAGGCTGGCGGGGTCGGCGGGGCGGCTGTCGGGGTGGATGCCGAAGAGCGCGGGGTCGAGGCCGTAGGGGCTAGGCGGGGAGGCGGGATCGGCGGTGAGTGGGGGGGAGAAGGTGGCGAGGAGGGGGCTGGAGAAGGACGTTAGGGTTTGATAGAGGGCGGCGTCGGGGCCATCTGGGGGAGGGGTGGCGGCGGTGAGGAGGGCTTGGAGGGCGAGGGCGAGGGGGGCTTTTTCGGCCTCGGAGGGGGCGGCTTGCCAGCGGGCGAGCAGGGAGTTAGGGGGAATGAGCGAGCCGCTGGGGAGGCCGGTGGCGGGCTCGGTGTAGAAATGCCATACGCCCGCGGAGCCGGTGGAGTCGGCGTGGGGGTTTCCCGCCAGGATACTGCTGGAGATGTCGCTGGTGAGGGACCAGGTTTGGGGGGCATCGCCGAGGGCGGTGAGGGTGAATTCGAGGTCGGTGAGGTCGCAGGAGTGCTCTCCGTTGCGGGGAGCGATGACGAGGGAGAGGAGGTCGCCGGGGAGGACGTCGAGGGGATCGAGGGGGCCGACGGTGGAGGGTTGGGCGGCCTGGGTGGTGCCTTCGGCGAGGCGCTGGCGGGTGGCGCCGCGGCGCCTTTCGAGGGTCCAGGAGACGCCGTTGCCGCAGTCGGTGTGGGCGTCGGTGATGGTGGCGGTGAGGCGGAGGCTAGCGGCGCGGGGGCTGCGCCAGCCCACCGCGACAGCGAGGGTCGGGGAGGGGTGGACGACGACGCCGTGGGGTTTGAGGTTGCCGGGGATGCGGAGAGCTTGGTCTGATGAATTGGCTAGGATTTGAGGGGTTTCGGGGGAGCCCCAGCCTTTGACGGCGGGTTGTCCGGGGAGATCGGGAAGGGTTTTGGCGAAGAGGGTTAAGTCGAGAGAGGGCGCGGTTTGGATGCCGAGGAAGTGGAACCAAGCGGCGATGGGGGCTTGGTCGCGCGCGAGTCGCATGGCGTCAGCGGCGCCGGGGGAATCGCTGGTGGCGAGGGCGGCGGCGC
>CALQKQ020000464.1 GCA_943331195.2 Akkermansia muciniphila
CGACCGGAAGGCCCGAGGGTGGCTTTGACGGCTTTGGCGATTTTTTCGACACCGCGGAGGAGGGCTTGACGGGCGGCTTCGTCGAAGAGGAGTTGTTTGGCCATGTGAGTAGTTTTAGGTAGTTAGAGAGTTATGAAGAGAGGGCTGGCGGAGCAGAGCTGGCGCCGGCGGGATGCTTTATTTATTGATGATGCCGAGGATATCGGATTCGGCGAGGATGAGGTGTTCTTCGCCGTCGATTTTGACTTCGGTGCCGCCGTATTTGGAGATGAGGACGACGTCGCCGACGGAGACGGAGAAATCGATGAGTTTGCCTTCGTCGTCGCGGCCGCCGGTGCCGAGGGCGACGACCTTGGCTTCCTGGGGTTTTTCCTTAGCGGTATCGGGGAGGAAGATGCCGCCCGCGGTCATTTCTTCGCTTTCGATGCGCTTAACGAGGACGCGCTGTCCGAGGGGTTGGATCTTGGTAGCCATTGGTTTGGATTCGGTGGGTTGTGGTTTTGCTTTGGTTGCCATGAAGACAGGATTCTGAGTATGGGATTCGGTTTTCGGGAGGAGGCAGGGGCCCTCCTGCGAAAGGGTTTAGGCCTTTTTGTCGTCTTCGACGACTTCGAAGTCGGCGTCGACGACTTTGCCTTTGGCTTGTTTGGGTTCGGCGGAGGGGGACTCGTCGCTGGGGGAGGGGCCGGCACCGGGCATGTCGGCGGGGTTGAAGCCGGCGCCTTGGGCGGCGGCGGCGGCCTGGCTGAAGAGGCGCTCGAGTTCATCGGTGGCGGACTTGATGCGGTCGGCGTCGTTGGAGTCCATGGCCTCTTTGGCCTTGGCGAGTTGGGCGGTGATGGGCTGGGATTGTTCGCTGGTGATTTTGTCGCCTAGTTCGGCGAGTTGTTTTTCGACTTGGAAGACGAGGGTTTCGGCTTTGTTTTTGGCTTCGACGGATTCCTTGCGTTTTTTGTCTTCGTCGGCGTGGATTTCGGCGTCGCGTTTGGCTTTGGCGATTTCGTCTTCGCTGAGGCCGCTGGAGCCTTTGATGGAGATGTGCTGGGTTTTGCCGGTTTTTTTGTCTTTGGCGGAGACGTTGAGGATGCCGTTGGCGTCGATGTCGAAGGTGACTTCGATTTGGGGTTCGCCGCGGCGGGAGGGTTCGATGCCGTCGAGTTTGAAGGTGCCGAGGACCTTATTGTCGCGGGCCATGGGGCGTTCGCCTTGGGTGATGACGATTTCGACGCCTGGTTGGTTGTCGCTGGCGGTGGAGAAGGTTTCTTGTTTTTTGAAGGGGATGGTGGTGTTGCGAGGGATCATGGGGGTGGCGACGCCGCCCATGGTTTCGATGGCGAGGGTGAGGGGGGTGACGTCGAGGAGGAGGATATCCTTGACATCGCCTTGGAGGACACCGCCTTGGATGGCGGCGCCGATGGCGACGACTTCGTCGGGGTTGACGCCTTGGTTGGGGGTTTTGCCGGCGAGTTTGCGGGCGGTTTCGACGACTTTGGGCATGCGGGTCATGCCGCCGACGAGGACGAGTTCGTCGATTTGTTCGGCGCTGACTTTGGAGGCGGCGATGCAGTCTTTGACGGGTTTGATGGTGCGCTCGAAGAGGCTATCGGTGAGTTGTTCGAGTTGGGAGCGGGAGAGGGTTTTGGCGATGTGTTTGGGGCCGGTTTGGTCGGCGGTGATGAAGGGGAGGTTGAGGTCGTAGGACTGGCTGGAGCTGAGGGCGATTTTGGCTTTTTCGGCTTCTTCTTTGATGCGTTGGAGGGCATCGGGTTGTTTGCTGAGGTCGATGCCGTGGTCGTCTTTGAAGCCTTTGACGATCCAGTTGATGAGGACGTTGTCCCAGTCATCGCCGCCGAGGTGGGTATCGCCGTTGGTGGCGAGGACTTCGAAGACGCCGTCGCCGATGTCGAGGACGCTGATGTCGAAGGTGCCGCCGCCGAGGTCGTAGACGGCGATTTTTTCGTTGGCTTTTTTATCGAGGCCGTAGGCGAGGGAGGCGGCGGTGGGTTCGTTGATGATGCGGCGGACGTTGAGGCCGGCGATTTCACCGGCGGCTTTGGTGGCGTTGCGCTGGGAGTCGTTGAAGTAGGCGGGGACGGTGATGACGGCGTCGGTGATGGTTTCACCGATTTTGGCTTCGGCGTCGGCCTTGAGTTTGGCGAGGACCATGGCGCCGATTTCTTGGGGGCTGTAGGTCTTTTTTTCGCCGCCGACTTCGACTTGGATGTGGGCGTCGCCGTTGGCGGCTTCGACGATTTTGTAGGGGACGGCTTTATCGGCTTCGGTGAGTTCGGAGAACTTGCGGCCGATGTAGCGTTTGGCGGAGAAGATGGTGTTGGTGGCGTTGGTGACCGCTTGGCGTTTGGCGGCTTGGCCGACGACGCGTTCGCCGCTTTTGGTGAAGGCGACGACGGAGGGGGTGGTGCGGGCGCCTTCGCTGTTTTCTAGAACGACGGCCTGACCGCCATCCATGATGGCCATGCAGGAGTTGGTGGTGCCGAGGTCGATGCCGAGGATTTTAGCCATGGTGGTGTGGGGGAAAGATTCTGCATCTCCTTAGTGCAGGGAGGGTGCCACCGGGGCTAAATCATTTGCAAGTGATTGAGGATGAGGGGCTAAATCGGTTTTGGGGCGGAGGTGGAGGGGGATGGAGGGGGCGCGTGGCGCGCCATCTTGACGCGGGTTACTGGACAGATTGTCCCGCTGAGACAGGATGGCGGGCTTGGCTTAGGGGGTTTGGCCGAGGCGGTTGGGGAAGGTGAGTTCGGCGATGCCGCTTTTGTCGAGTTCGCCGAGGCCGAGTGCGACGAGGCGGTCGTATTGGGCGGCGGTGGCGGCGGCGAGGGGGAGGGTGAGGTGGGCGGCGTGGGCGAGGGCGAGGGCGATGTGGCTGTCTTTGGCGGCGTGGTCGGCGCGGAAGAAGCAGGCGTGGTCGCGTTGGATCATGTCGTCGCCGTCGGTTTGGAGGACGCGGCTGTTGGCTCCGGTGGAGGCGAAGATTTTGGCTAACATATCAAGGTCGAGGCCGAGGGCGGCGCCGAGGCCGAGGCCTTCGGCGAGGCCGGCGGTATTGATATTCATGACCATGTTGACG
>CALQKQ020000465.1 GCA_943331195.2 Akkermansia muciniphila
CTCGTCGCGGACGGTGAGATGAAGGCAGCCTGCGGCAGCCGGGCCACCAGTTGGGCTCCGGCCCGCAGCGAGTCCTCCCGCTGCCCCCGTTGCAAGGGAGCCGCCACCCGCCACGCCATCGTATCAGTCTGAGTTGATACGATAGCTGGCGTGAGGGCTACGGATTGGCCGCCCTCCATCGTGCCGCATCCTGCTCGCGCCCGGCTTGCCGCTTGGCCTTGCGTTGTTTTTTCGCCTCTTCCTTCAGCGCCTCCGGCAGGGCTTTCTCGCGGGCCTTGGCTTGGTCCGCCTCGAGCTTACGCTGGTTGGCGGCGTTCTTGGTGAGGCGCTCGTTATCGGTATCGTAAGCGTTGTCAATCATCCCATAGCCCTGACTGGCAACGCTCCCAACCACGCCGGTAAACGCATCCATGCCCTGCATGACCTTGACGGCACGTTTGAAATACCATTCCGCAGGATCAGGCTCCTTGTCGTCCGGCCCCTTGAAAATGTCCCGCAGCGATTTGCCAGTTGTCACAAACCGGCCCTCCACGCCAGAGTTGGCAAACCCTGAGACCGCCGACCCAATCAATGGCAGCCCAGCCAGCGGACCCGCCACGCACGCTTTGAGAAAATCCATGGGATCCCAATTGGTAGGATCAAACACTTCATCGTCATCCCCATCCTTCATGTCGCGGACCATCGCACCGATTGCAAACATCATTGGGGCGACCACCAGGTGAGATAGGATCAGCACCTTGATATCTGCCGAGGTCGCTTTGCCCGTCAACGTGTGACCCCAAGCCGTCAACCACAGCGACGACTTTTGCCGGGCCTCACTAGCAAATAGGAAAATCAGCTTCCCAAAAGCCCCCTGCCTCAGCTCGAACAACGACCGGTCCACCGCGTCTGCGGGCTGGGCCGTGGCTCCCACAATATCAGAGACGACCTGCATGGCTACAGCATGCGCCACCTCGTCAGTCATGTTGTCGGCCTTCGCCTGCTTGTAGTGATACTCGTAGGCAATCGCCGCTGAGCCCGTGGTGAAGATGGCATCAACCAGGCCGATCGTCTCCATTCCCCGCTCGAGGAATTCCGCCCGACGCGAAGGAGGTGCGCTCCAGATATCATTCAGCGCAGCCCGCACTTCGGGCGCAAATCCCGACTCTAAGCGGGCCTGAATGACGTCACTCTCCCACATGGATTTGGTATCCAGTTTCCCAGCGATCAGTCGCGACAGCCCCTTCATGTATGCCCCCGCGGGCATCTTGTAGGCGGCCCCCAGCAGCGCGCTACTCTGCTTCAGTAGCGTGCCGAGCTTGTAGGCCAGCGCGATATAGCTCTGCTGGGTGGTCAACCAGCGCACAAATTGGTCCAAATGCCCCGCCTGCACCTGCAGCCCATTGCCCTCGAGCACCTTGATCCATTGATTGACCGCTCCCAGCATGGCCGCTCCATGCCGAGCCTCGATGGCCCGCTTAACTTCGGGCCTGCCGAATACCCCGCTCAGCTCTCGGGCCACCTCAGCCATGCCCAGCCAATGCGCCGTTTGATTGGCGTGGCCAAAGAATGTCGCGAACGCATTCTCGAGCTTAGGTGCCGCCGCATGGTCCTTTCGATTCTTCAGGAAGCCCGCGCGGAATCCGCCCTCCACCGTACCGCTCCCCGTAGGATTCATGGTCACTTCCGTCCCCATGCTGTAAAATGCAGCGGGAGCGTAGTTCTTGATCTGCGGCAGCCCCACGCCAAACATCCGCTCGAACACCTTGGCCAGCGGTGCATACCCCTCCCGGTACTCAGCCCCGAGGAAGGCCCGCAGCGACTTCGCGGCGTCCGAGAGTTGGTCGTCGATCTGCTGCATTGCCGCCGCATCCCAACCGGCCTTATCCAGAGCGCCGCGATACTGTTCCTGCGCCTCCAACATAGTCAGGAAAATACCCTGCGCCTCCGTCATCGGCACCGTCTCAGTCGGCCCCCGGCTTTCGCGGGTCAGCGGCAGGCTCTCCTTCGTGTCCCCTTCCTCCAGCGCATCGCGCGCATCAATCATTTCCTGAGCCTCCACCTTACTGACTTCCATTTCAGCGGGATTCGCGGACCCGTCAGCCCACTTATCGATCAGCTTGATAGGGATCATCTGGGTGCTAGATATGCCTGGTCCAGCAGTGTTGACCCTGATCGTCTGATTCGTGGGGTTCCCCATGTCCCAGAGCATCCGGCGAGCCTTGAGCCCCTTCGCCCCGGTCGCCCCCTCCAGCGCGGCAACCCAGCGCTTCCGCAGCGCCCGGATGTTGTTGTTTTTCATGGCATAGGCCTCGCGCGCGGCGCGGCTCCAGCGCAGCGCCAGCGGGTGGCCCTCACCCAATAGCGCGGCCATGACTTCGGTGAACGACTTCAGGTCTGTGGGTAAAGCCCGTAGCTTTCCGATAACCCCGGCCGCCTTCTTCTTGTCAGCTTGGGTGCCCGCGTAACTCACCCCGCCAAGCGTATCAGTAACGAAATCAGCCATCGCCTTCACCTCCGCCAACCGCCCCTCCTCGAGAATCCGCCAGCGGTTGCGCTTTTCGGTGTAGACCATTTCCAGCATATCAAGCGCCCGGGTAACATGGGCAGCGTCATGCGCCTTCGGTTTCCCCAGCGCTCCAAACATGTCGAGGATTTGCTGCTTCTCAAAAATTGCGGCGGCCTCTGAATCCTCAAGGTCTTCGACCAGAAACCCGGCCTCGAGCAACACGCCCTCGGCTTGCGCCTGCTGAGTCGTCAGCGCCTTAACTCGCTCCACCTCGTCAAAGAATCGATGCCCCTCTGCGCCCAGTTTCCCCTTCGACCTCTTGCCTGCCTCACGATCCGGCTTGGCCCGCAGCAACAGGGCCTCGATGGCCTCCATGGCTTCCTGCTTGAGAGCAGCTTCCAGGTGTTCGTCGGCAACAGCCAATCGGTGCTCCAGCTCCTTCTGCAGCGCCTTCTGCGTGCTCAATGACGCCACCGCGGTCCACCCGCCCACCTTGCCACGGATCTCCGGCGGCAGCGCCGAGAGCAGCGCGTCCAGTGTCCTCAGATGCCGCAGCATGACCGCCCGGCTGTCCCAGTCTTTCTTCTGCATCTCGTC
>CALQKQ020000466.1 GCA_943331195.2 Akkermansia muciniphila
ACGAGGCCACCCCAGTGTCAGGCAGTTGCACTGCCCGCAGGCCCGTGGGATAACCAGGGAATTCATCGGGCACGCCAGTCGCGGAAGCCAGCGCATCCAACATGACCTCGGCAGGGAGGCGCCGGGCGTAGTAGTGCGAAAAAAAACGCTGATCAGCTTGGTTTTCCGGACGCGTCGTGGCGCTGAGTTGATAGGCGCGCGAAGTCAGAATAAGCCGCATAAGGTGGCGCAGGTCATAGCCGTGGCCGCGGAACTCCGACCCGAGCAGCTGCCAGAGCTCAGGATTCGAAGGCGGATTGCTCGCGCGGAGATCATCCACCGATTCCACTAGGCCAGTCGCGAAAAAATGCCGCCACAGCCGGTTAACCATGGATCCGGCAAATTCCGGACTAGCAATGGCCCAATCCGCAAACGCGGCGCGCGGGTCGGCCCCCTTCGTAAAAAGCGGCGTGCTGCCGTCCAACGCCCGTGCCGCAACCGGGCGATTGGTGCGGGGTTGATTCACCTGTGGAGCTTGACTCTGCGCTTCGGCGAGCGCTTTTTCCTGCTCCACCACCTGCCGCTGCAAGTCGTCGCGCTCTGCCTGAGGTTTGTTAGAAATTCCCGCTTCGCGAAGTTTTTCCACCGCCGCAGCAAGTCGTTTGGCCTGTTCCGCTTCCTCGCGCGACTGCACCACCAGCCGAGTGCCGCCCTGCTGGGGATTTTCCCGCTCCAGCCCAGTCTTGGCGAAGAAGGCAGCAAAGTGATAGAAATCGTCTTGGGTATAGCGCTCCAGCGGATGGTTGTGGCACCGGGCGCAGCCAATCCGGGTGCCTAAAAAGGATTGAGCCACCGAATCGGGCAGTTCCGATTTCTCAACCTCGCGGTTTTCCCCAATCACGGTGATGAAATACCCTATTTCCGGATGATCTCGGACATCACCCGAAGCCGTTAGAATGTCCCGAGCGATGCGGTCCCAGCCCGCGCCATCGGCGAGCCGTCCCCGCAGCCAGGCATGAAACGACCGCACCCCTTTGACACCCCTGACATCATGGTCCCGCTCCCGGCGGTTTTGTAGCACATCGGCGAGTTGCAAGGTCCAGTAATCAAGCCATTCCGGACGGGCGAGCAGCCGGTCCACCAGGGACGCGCGCTTGCCGGGGGAGGCTTCGGTAGTGAAGGAAGTCACCTCTTCCGGCGTGGGCAGGATGCCGATGGTATCCAGAAAAGCCCGGCGCACAAATTCCGCGTCGCTGCAGTCCTCCGCAGGCGGCAGACGCAACTGCTGCAACTTGGAAAAGACCGGCCCATCTACCCCACTGCGGCGCTCGGCGTACACTTCCGGCGCGACCTCATGGGGGTATGGCATGGTGCAACTCACTACTTGAACCAAATTCAAAAAATGCACCCGAATGGAAGCCTCCCCGTAGCCGCGGGCGGTCACTTTTCCTTCGGGAGTGACCCGCAACAAGGCTTCGTCATTCGAGAAAAACTGCGCCAGCCAGGTCACGTCGGCGCTGCGTCCGTCGGCCTCCCGGGCCAGCACTTGGAGCGTGAGCTTGCTACCCGGTTGGAGTATGCTCACCCCTGGGGTGACTTCCAAGGCCACCGGCATGGGCTCATTAACCACAGGCCCGGGCGCGCGTGCAGCGATCCAGTCCACCAACGTCTGCCAGGCCCGAGAGCCTTTGCGGAAGCGCGTGCCGCCCTCGTGCATCACCCCTCCCGACGCCTTTTCAACAAGCAGACTCTGTCCCGGAAAAGCGAAGTCGATGCGGCGGCCATGGACTTCTTCGGTGATCCACTCATGATCCCAATCGGGGGCATACCCGCGCAGACTGAGGCGAAACCCATTCTGCCCCGCCAACTTGCCGTGGCAGCCACCCACATTACACCCGGATTTGGTCAACACCGGCAACACGTCACGCTGAAAGGAGGGTACCGGCTTGATGTCTTCCGCCCTGACCGTAGCGGCTTCTCCCAGCATCAACCCCGCGAGAATAAGCAGAATCCGGACAAGCACGAGGCCCCGCAAGTCGTTCAGGAACAAGAAGAAGGAAGATCCGAAATAGGACCCAAGGCGAAAGTGAGGCCCCATGCGAGAAGAAGATGTCAGTTGGCAGAATGAAAAGGGCATGCCTTGAAAATACTAAAATTGATCTTTAAAAGATCCTCTTAAACGCTCTTGGCCCCCCCACTTTACACCAAAATCCGGTAAATGTCCCATCCGAATCGTAGGCCGAGGAAAGCTAAACTCAGCTTCGCGGTGCCTTCGAGACAAGGGAGGGGAACCATTTGGAAAGCCCTCGTCTCACCAAACCCCCAAATATCGATGCGCCTAGCGTTTGATAGGATTTAAACTTCGGCATTTTTCGAGAGCAAGGACATGGTCATAAGAAAATAATTTTCTCCAAAAGCCGAGGGAGTTGTGCTCCTTGTTTCGGACAAAACGGCCGCGCAATGTTTATGCTGCAAAAGTGGCGATTAGGCTAGGGGTGGGTGGGTGGGCGGGGTTCATGTTGAGGTAAATTGTAGAGGGGTGCCACTCATCGCTCTGCTCGCAGAGGAGAGCGGAGACCGCCACATTCCTCGATCCATCGGGGAAAAAATGCCACCCAGAGGGCTTAGCGTGCGATTGATTCCGTTTTCTGGGATCACCCCTACAACTGCTTCAACAGATTGAGCGCTTCCTCCAAGCGATGCAGCGGCGCGCTCTTTTCCCGCAGGCGCGGGAATTTCCCCCCGATCAAAATGAACTCGCCCTTCCGCGACAACATCAATTTGTGGTCCTTAATCTCCACCGCCCCAATCCCCTTGCTGTGCGCCTGCAATTTCAACTCGGTGCAGCGCAGCAAGTTTTCCACCGAGCGCGGCGGCCGACCGTAGCGGTCCCGCCACTGCCGCGTCAGATCCGCCAATTCCTTGAACGTGGCGACCTCCGCAATCTGCCGGTAGGCCGGGATGCGCTGGGTCGGCTCGGTGATATAACTAGCAGGGATGAAAGCCGGCAATTTCGCATCCTTCGCCTCCAGCCAAGCGGCTTCGTTGAAGGCCACAAAGTCAATCGACACCACCGTCTCCACCCGGCCCACCGCGCGCTTGCC
>CALQKQ020000467.1 GCA_943331195.2 Akkermansia muciniphila
CCCTCGCCTCCCCCCTCTCCAATCCCGGCGACCGACCCCACTACCTCCGCGGCCTTTATCAAAGCGAGGACGCCACCTTCACCCCCCTCGGCCTCCAGCAGTCCCACGCCCTCGCCGCCCTCGCCCAAAGCAACGCCCTCCTCCGCCTCGCCCCCCACACCACCGCCCCCGCCGGCTCCTCCCACCCCATCCTCCTCCTCTAATCCCCAGCCCCCGGCCCCCCGGCCAAAGGACCTCGCCATCGGCCATCCCCGCAAATTACCTGGAAAATAGTCGCAAGCGGCGGACCCGGTGCCCACCTCCCCCACCTCCAGGCAGCCCAGCGCCCCGGCTCACATCGCCCTCTCGGCCCCTCCCGACCACCCAGCCCAGCCGCCCGCAACCCCCTCGCCCCCCCGCCTCGCAAATTACCTGGAAAATAGTCGCAAGTGGCGGACCTGGGGCCCGCCTCCCGGATGTTCCATCCCCTGGTCCCTGGCAACCCGTCGGCCCCCTCCACCACGCCAGCCGCCCGCAGACCTTTCGCCTGGCAGCCATCCCCGAAATCCGCCGGATCCCCTTTGAAAAAAAAGTCGCCGCCTCCCCCGCCTCAGGCTTAACCTTCAGAAAGGCCTAGAGGCTCTTTCCGCTCCACTTTCATGATTCCTCGATTCTTTCAGGCTGCGGCCTGCACCGCCCTGACCCTCCTCAGCGGGGGCCTTGCCGCGAGCGCCTCCGAGGATTGGAACGCCTTCCGCGGCGCGGGCGGCTCTGGCGTCGCCCCCGCTTCTCGCCCCCCCACCGCGTTGGGGGAACCGGCCTGGAAAACGCCTGTGGCCCCCGGTCTTGCTTCGCCCGTGCTCGCCTCCGGCCACCTCTTTCTCACCGCCCTGGACGAAGGCCACCTCACCACCTGCGCCTTCGACGCCGCCTCTGGCCAAGCCCTCTGGAAACGCTCCACCCCTTCCGTCCCCCTCGAAAAAGTCCATGCCTCCGGCAGCCCCGCCGCCTCCACCCCCGTCGCCGATGCCGAGCGCGTCTATGTCTATTTCGGTTCCTTCGGATTGATCTGCTATGACCACCAAGGCTTGGAACAATGGCAAAAACCACTTCCCTCGCCCCAGAGCCTCTACGGCATGAGCACCTCCCTCATCGCCTACCGCGACACCCTCATCCTCGTCCTCGACAACGACGCCAATCTTCCCGGCAGCCAGCTGAGCCAATCCAAAATCATCGCCGTCCACAAAGCCACCGGAGCCACCCTTTGGGAAACGCCCCGCCCCCTCCTCCGCAGCGGCTGGTCGACCCCGACCCTCTGGAGCCACGATGGCCTCGAAGAGTTAATCGTGCTCGGCAGCGGGCGCCTCACCAGCTATGAGCCTAGCACCGGCTTGGAAAAGTGGTTCGCCCCCGGCTTTTCCCGCGAAACCATCGCCCAACCCGTTTGCGGGCAGGGCTTGCTCTTTGCCGCCGCAGCCCAACTCGGCGGCGTGGCCGACGCCCAGCCAGACCCAGAGCCCTTTTGGCAGGCCCTGCTCCCCTTCGACGCCGACCGCGATGGCGCCATCGCCCGCCGCGAAATGACCCCCGAATTCACCTTCCCCCTCCGGCCAGAGTTGCCCGTCGGACACCCCGGCTTCGGCCTACCTTTGCCAGAAGATCCCGCCGCGCGAAAACAGCGCCAAAGCGAAATCTTCGGGCGCATCGACAAAAACCAAGACGGCCAATGGAGCCGCGCCGAATTCCTCGCCAGTCTCAACTTCGACCGCGGCCAGCCCAAACTACTCGCGATCCGCCCCGGCGGCGTCGGCGAACTCCACGAGACCCACATCGCCTGGGAAGTGAACCGCAATATCCCAGAAATTCCCTCGCCCGTTTTCTATCAAAACCGCCTCTACCTCCTCCGCAGCGGCGGCCTCCTCTCCTGCCTCGACGCCGCCACCGGCACCTTGCTCTACACCGAGCGCCTCGGCGCCCCCGGGCAGTATAGCGCCTCCCCCGTGATCGCCGGCGGCCACCTCTACCTCCTTTCCAATCTCGGGGTCGTCTCCGTGGTGAAAGTCGGCGACACCTTCCAACGCGTCCACCAGCGCGACCTCGGCGAAGCCGCCTACGTCACGCCCGCTTTCGACGAAACCACCCTGTTCATCCGCACTCAAACGCAACTCCTCGCCTTTCGCGCCGCCCCCGCGCCCCCCGCCGACGGCAAGTGATCACCCTGGCCCCGCCTCGGGCTGCCCTGCCAAAAGCTCGCGGAAAATCCGTGCCCCACAGCCTTTTTTGGCTTATCCCTAGGCCCCGCCCATCAGGATCCACCGCCGCCCCGTCCCGCCTCCCCTCCGCATGTCCTTCGCCATTTTCGACCTCGATCAAACCCTCCTCCCCTACGACACCCAGGGCCTCTTCTGCAACCATGTGCTCAGAAAACGCCCCCTCCGCCGGGCCTACCTCTGCCTCTTCATCCCCGCCGCCCTCCTCCGCGCCCTCCACCTCCTCAACACCAAAACCCTCAAACGCATCTTCCTCTCCTACCTGCGCGGCCTCCACCCCGCCGAACTCGACGCCCTCCTCCGCTCCTTCGTCGAACAAGATGTCCTCCCCGCTCTCTACCCCGAAGTCCTCGCCGAAGTAGAACGCCACCGCGCCGCCGGCCGCACCCTCATCCTCAACTCCGCCAGCCCCTCCTTCTGCGTCGACGCCATCGCCTCCCGCCTCGGCTTCCACCACGCCATCGGCACCGCCGTGCAACTCCGCGACCCCATGCCCCTCTGCCCCACCATCCTCGGCCGCAATAACAAATACGAGGCCAAGCTCCAGGCCATGCGCCACCTCATGCCCACCGACCTCACCCTTCCCCTCCCCAACGCCTGGGCCTACTCCGACAGCAAGGCCGACCTCCCCCTCCTCCGCTTCGTCGAAAATCCCGTCGCCATCCACCCCGACCCCTTCCTCGCCGACATCGCCGCCCACGAACACTGGCCCGTCCTCCGGCCCCCGCGCCCCCACACCAGCCGCGCCGCCTTCCACCGCGACTGCTTCCTCCAAGCCCTCGGCCTCTTCACCCCTAAGCCAACGCCTTGATTCCACCCCCCCCTGCCCC
>CALQKQ020000468.1 GCA_943331195.2 Akkermansia muciniphila
CACCGGCCCCGACACTTCCTTCATGGCCTTCTTGGTGGCCTCCACCGGAGTCAACCCGTGCTCTAAGTGATGCATCACCGCCTCCACCACCACAATGGCGTCATCCACCACTATCCCAATCGCCAGGACCAACCCGAAAAGCGTCAGGGTATTCACCGAAAAACCCAGCAGCGGAAAAACCATGAACGTTCCCAGCAGCGCCACCGGCACCGTCAGCATCGGAATCAAGGTCGCCCGGAAGCTTTGCAAAAACAGGAAAACCACCAGAATCACCAGCACCAAAGCTTCGAACAACGTGTGCACAATCGACTCCATCGAAGCCGTGATCGGCAAAGTGGAATCCAAGGTGATTTCCACCTTCATGTCCGGAGGAAAGCGCAGCGCCATCTCCGCCAACTGCTGCTTGATGGCCCCCGCCGTGGCCAAGGCATTGGCCCCAGGCGCCAAGTAAATCCCCAGAGCCGCCGCCGGTGCCCCGTTCACCCGCGCCGTGCTCTTGTACACTTGGGCTCCCATCTCAATGCGGGCGATGTCCTTGACCTTGATCTGGGAACCGTCAGGGTTGGAGCGGACCATGATTTCCTCAAACTCCTTGGGATCCTGCAACAAACCACTCGCCACCACATTGTACTGAAATTCCTGCCCCTTCTGCGCCGGCTCCGCCCCCACCAAGCCCGCCGCAGCCTGGGCATTCTGCTCCCGCACCGCCGCAATCACGTCCCCCGGCGTCAGCCCAAAGGCCGCCAGCCGCTCCGGGTCAATCCACAGCCGCATGGCATAGTCTTGCGCCGTAAAATTGCGCACATCCCCCACCCCGCTGACGCGGGCGATGGCATCGATCATGTTGATGGTCGCATAGTTCGAGAGAAACACCGCATCGTACGTCCCCTTCGGCGAAACTAAGCCCACCACCAGCAAAACGTCCGGGCTAGACCGCTTCACGCTAACCCCCTCGCGGGTCACCGCCTCCGGCAGCCGAGGAAAAGCTAGGGACGCCCGATTTTGCACATTGACCTGGTTCAGGCTAACATTGCTGCCCAGGTCAAAAGTGGCACTCAGGCTCATGGAGCCATCCGCCGCGTTGACCGACTTCATGTACAGCATGTCCTCCACCCCGTTGATCTGCGCCTCCAGCGGCGTAGCCACCGAGGCTTCCACCGCCTCCGCCGCCGCCCCCCGGAAATTAGCACTAACTTGCACCACCGGAGGACTCACTTCCGGATACTCCGAAATCGGCAAGCGCGTCAGGGTGAAGGATCCGATGATCACCATCAAAATGGAAATCACCATCGCCACGATGGGGCGTCGAATAAAAAAAGCAGCCATAATTGGGCGTCGGAAAAAAATAACTTACGGCGCGGTCGGCGCGGTCGGCCCGGCGGCAGGAGCGGCGGCCGCCCCGCCAGGCACGCTGCTCAGCAATTCCTTCAGCGAACTATCGTCAATGGCCACGGACTGCCCTTGGACCGGGGCCCCATCGCGAGCCTTCAACAGGCCCTCCACGATGACCTGGTCCTCCGCGCCCAAGCCCGACTCCACCACCCAGAGCGATCCTATCCGATGGCCTAACTTCACCCGCTTATAGGCGGCTTTGCCCTCCGGCCCCACCGTGAACACATTGTGCAGCCCCTGCAATTCCTGCACCGCGCGCTGCGGAATCAGCAGGGCCCCCGGCAAGGTGCGCGCCAGCACCCGAATGCGACAAAATTGGCCCGGGCGAATGATTTTTTCCGGATTGGGAAACTCCACCCGCAGCCGTAGCGTCCCCGTGGAAGCGTTGACCATCCGGTCCACAAAAGCCAGCCGTCCCGGGTGCGGATGCAGCTTGCCATTGGCTAGGATCAGGGAAAAGTCCGTCGCCCCAGGGGCCTCGCGAAACCGCGCCGCGTTGTTCAAATAGGTGACTTCGCTCATCTCAAAATTGACCCAAATCGGGTCCATCGGAGAAATCACCGCCATCACCGTTGGCTGCCCCTTGCCCACCAGCGATCCCACGTCCACCTGCTTGGCCCCAATCACCCCAGCCACCGGTGCCGTCACCTCGGTGTAGCTCAGGTCCAACGCCGCGCTCTTCACTTGGGCCTCGCCCGTATCCACCGCCGCTTGAGCCTGCTGCTGCAAGGCCACTGCAGTGTCCAAATCCTTCTGCGGCACCGCGCTGCGCGCCGCCAGCGGCGTCAGCCGCAGCACGTCCTGACGGGTGCGATTCAGCGCCGCCACCGCCTGCCCCAGGTTCCCCCGCGCCGCCGCCAGCCGCTGCTCAATCGGCTGCTTGTCCAGCACAAAAAGCAAGTCACCCGGCTTCACCGTCGACCCCTCTTGAAAGGCAATCCGCTCCACCGTCGCTTCCACCCGAGCCCGCACTTCCACGTTGGCCGTCGCCTCCGTCTGCGCGATGACTTCCACCAGCACCGGCACATCCGCCCGCAGCGGCTTGGCTATTTTGACCACCGTCGCAGCCGTCGGCAAAACCGGAGCCGCCTTGCGGCAGGCCGTCCCCACCAGGGGCCAAAGCAGGACGAGACAGAGAAGAGCAGGACAGCAGCGGAACATGCAGGCAGGGTTGCGATAACAATAAAAAGATTGAGGCGCACCGCTATCCCACCACCACCTCTCCAAATGAGGCCGCGTCGGGATTGGGCGGCGCGAACGCCAAACTAGAAAAAGCCCATCCCTCCGTGCAGCTTGCCGCCATGGCAAGTCAAATCGATTTCCTCCCCCGCGCCCGGACTTTGCCTTGCGGGAGGCCGCGAAAGGCCCCATGGGAGCCCCCACCGCTTACCCTCAGTCCTGCCGCCCATGACCCCGGAACCCGCTCCTGATCCCCGACTCCCCCTGTTTAAGCCCGGTTGGATGAAGAAGGCGATCCATTTTTCCCAGGGAGTCAAGAAATTCCTCCACTACAATTCCGACCTCATGCTGCCGGAAAAGCGAGACTGGATCGCCCTCTTGCAACAGCAGCACCAGTCCGCCATGCGCCACCGCCAACCGGAAACCACGGCCTTGATCGAAAGGGAATTGATCGTCGCCTGCGAAGGCTCCGTTCCCGCCTATCATTCCTCCGCCCTCAAAGAAAA
>CALQKQ020000469.1 GCA_943331195.2 Akkermansia muciniphila
GACCGCCTCCTCCTCAATGGCCGCGAGGTCACCGGGCAAACCACAGAAACGCTCCAAGCCCCCGAGGTGCCGACGGAATACACCCTCACCGCCAGCAATGCCGAAGGCAGCACCGTGCGGCGCCTCCGCGTGGAGGTGATCCCCGCCGCCTTGCCGCCCGCCGCGCTGCGCTTGAATGAAGTAGTCGCCTGGAATGCCTCGGGCCTGCGCGACGAGGACGGCCTGTTGCAGGATTGGCTAGAGCTATACAATCCCGGAACCACCGCCGTGAACCTGGCAGGCTGGCACCTCAGCGACGACCGCCGCGCCCCCGCCAAATGGACCTTCCCCTCGGTGGCCATTCCCGCCCAAGGCTACCTGGTGGTGTTCGCCTCCGCCAAAAATCGGGCGGGGACAGGCCAACCGCTCCACACCAATTTCAAGTTAAATAAAGCAGGCGGCAGTTTAGTGCTGTGCAATCCCCAGCTCCAGGAAGTCAGCACCCTAGCCGCACTTCCCAAGCTGTCCGCCGATCAAGCCTTCGGCCCGGGACTAGGCAACACCCGCAGCCCGCGCCTCCTTTTCGGCGCCGCCGCCAGCCTGCAGTGGCTCGTGCCCAGCGGCCCCGTCCCGGAAAGCTGGCGGGGCGGCGCCGCCTTCGACGACGCCACCTGGAATCGCGGCAGCTGGAACCTCGGTTATGGCAGTATCGCCACCACCGCCTATCCAGTGCCGCCAGACACCGTCGGCACGCAAAGCTTTGCCGGAGCCCTGGGTATGGATTTCGAAGTGCTGCGCCCCATTCAAGTTACCGAGTTAGGCTGTTTTGACAGCGGTGCCAATGGCCTAAGCCGCACCATCACCGCCGTGCTGTGGTCGCGCAATCCTAATGGCACGCCCGCGACCACCGCCGACGACCTCGCCGGTGTCGTGCGCAGCAGTCAGATCTTCAACGCCGCCTCGCCCGGGACTTTGGTGGGCGGGCAGCGCTTCAAAACGCTCCCCAACCCCGTGACCTTGTTGCCCGGCAGCTACACCATGGTGGCCTATAATTATGGTGCCACCGAGCCTAACGGGAACAGCCTCGCCTTCAATAGCGGCACCCAGGACGGCGGCGGGGCCCTCCGCTTCGTCGGCACCTCCCGCTACGGGGTCACCACCCCCCCCGCGTCCGTCGCCGCCTCCTGGCCCGGAACCCCCGATGGCGGCCCCGCCGCCCAATACGCCGCCGGCACCTTCCGCTTCCGCGAAGCCGCGACCTTTAGCACGAACACCGAGGCCGCCATGCGCAACGTCAATGCCTCCGTCCTCACCCGCACCGCTTTCGAGGCCCCCCTGCTTCCCTATCACCCCGTCCTCCACGTCACCGCCGACGACGGTTTCGCCGCCTGGCTCAATGGCGTGGAAGTGGCCCGGCACCATGCTCCCGATCAGTTAGACTGGAACGCCGCCGCCCCCGATTCCCAGTTGGCCGAATGGCGCATCCCCCTCGATCCCTACCGCAGCGCCTTTGCCCTCAATAATATTCTAGCGATTCACGACCTCAACCGCGCCGCCGATGATCCCGACTTCCAACTCCGCGCCTCCATTAGCGGCGAAGCTGCTGGAGAGCTGTTAGGCTACTTGGAGCGCCCCACCCCAGGAGCAGCCAACGACTCCGCCCGCCTCGCCGCCGGAATCGTCATCAACGAGATCCACAGCGACCCCACCGATTCCAAATCCCGCTTCACCGAATTCGTGGAGCTCTACAATCCTCTAGCAACTCCCGTCGATGTGGGGCAGTGGTCGCTCGGGGGCGGTTTGGCCTATCAGATTCCCCCCGGCACCATCATTCCGCCCAACGGCTATCTGGTGATTGGAGAAAACCCCGCCCACCTTCAATCCGGGCTTGGCTGCGCCGGAGCCCTCGGGCCGTGGAGCGGCAGCCTCGGCAATGCCGGCGACGAAGTTGTGCTGCGCGATGCCGCTCTCGCCGTGGTGGACCGCGTGGATTACAAGTTAGGCTTTCCCTGGCCCACTGTGGGCGACGACCCCGGAAACTCCTTGCAGCGGATTCACGAAGGCCTCGAAAGCAACCTCGGCGGGTCGTGGCGCAGCGCCTTGCCCACCCCAGGCACCCGCAATGGCCCCACCACCGGCGCGGTGCCGCCAGCGATCCGCCAAGTGGAACACGCCCCCGTCGCCCCTTTGTCAGGACAAGCCGTGACCATCACCGCCAAGATCACCGACCCCGATGGCGTCGCCGCCGCGTGGTTGGAATATCAAATCGTCGAACCCGGCGCCTACATTCGCCTAACCGACGCCACCTGGGCGACCGCTTGGACGACCTTGGCGATGCACGACGACGGGCTGAATGGCGACGCCGTGGCCCGAGACGAACTCTTCAGCGCGGTGATCCCAGGCTCGGTGCAGCAGCACCGCCGCCTCATCCGCTACCGCCTGCGCGCCTGGGACGGCGCCCTCGCCGCTGTGCGCGTGCCCTACGAGGACGACAGTTGCCCAAACTTCGCCTACTTTTGCTATGACGGGGTCCCCGCCTGGAGCAGCGCGCGGCGCCCCGGAGTCACTCCTAAGGAAACTTTTTCCGCCGCCACCATGAATAAGGTGCGCGCCTGGCATCTCCTCTCCCAACCCACCGACGTGCAGAATTGCCAGTACAATAGCGCCTTCAACGACGGAACCTACCGCTTCGAAGGCGCCCTCATCATCGGCAGCGAGGTCTATGACCACATTCACTATCGCATCAAAGGGCAAAACAGCACCTTCAATACCGGCAAGAATAAATGGAAGCTCAAGTTCAATCGCGGCCGCCTCCTGGAGCTGCCCGACGACTACGGCCTAAGCCGCACCGCCGTGCAGACCCTCAACATCTCCAGCGTGCCCGCCCCCTGGGCCCCTTGGAACCGGGGACTCAACGGCCTCGACGAAGCCATGGCCTTCCGCCTCAGCGCCCTCGCCGGGGTGCCCGCCCCCCGCACCAGCTACTTGCAACTGCGCGTCATTGATCAGGCCTCCGAACAAAGTCCAACGAATCAATACGAGGGCGATTTCTGGGGCTTGTATTTGGC
>CALQKQ020000470.1 GCA_943331195.2 Akkermansia muciniphila
GCCGTTTACGCCCCGACGCCAAACCCTGGCGGTTTTTGGACGGTGGACACCGCTGAGGCCGCCGTAGCCTCTGGGAGCCTGGCGGTTTTTGTAAATGGACAGAGCTATGTGGTGAAGGCCACCTCCCGCGATGCTGCGGGCAACACCAGCCAAGGGAGGGCCTCGGTGTTGATCGACACCACGCCTCCGGCAGCACCTTCTGTGGATGAGTTGGTCACCAATCAGTTGAAGCCGGTGCTGACGGGCCAAGCCATTCTCAAGGCCGGGGAAAAGCTCCGCGTGGACGTCCACGGGGCCACTTACGCGCTGACGCCAAGCGCTGGTGGGCTCTGGACGCTGGACACGGCCACGGCGGCGGTGGCTTCGGGAAGCCTAGGTGTGTTGGTGAATGGTCAGAGCTATGCAGTGACGGCTACCTCCCGCGATGCCGCAGGCAATCGCAGTGCGGGAAGCGCCTTTGTCGGGATTGATGCTAGGGAGCCAACGGCCCCGACGGTGGTTAGCAATCTCAGCGCCGTGCCGCGCGTCGGGACCAAGTTAGTAGATCTCACCTACGATCTCAGCGCCGCTAGCCCGGCGTCGACCATTTCGCTGCAAGTCTCTAGCGATGGCGGGATCACGTTTGCGGTGCCCGCGGTTGCGGTGACAGGGGCGGTGGGGCCAGGGGTCAGCACCGGAACTGGAAAGAAGCTGACGTGGAATGCTGGGGTGGACTGGAATGCACAGTTCAGCTCGCAGGTGCGCTTCAAGGTGGTGGCCGATGATGCGCCTGCTGGCTTTGTTTCGATCCCCTCGGGGACTTTTTCGATGGGGGACGCCAAGGATAGCGAAACCAATGCGCCAGTCCACGAGGTCAACGTGAGCGCTTGTTACCTAGGGAAGACAGAGGTGACGAAGGCGGAGTGGGACGAAGTGAGGGCCTGGGCGACGGCGCACGGTTATACGGATCTCAGTGTTGGCGCGGGTGTGGCCGCGGACCATCCCGTGCAAATGGTGAGTTGGTGGGACGCGATCAAGTGGTGCAACGCGCGGAGCGAAAGGGACGGCTTGACGCCATGTTATGTGGTAGGCGGAAGCCCCCTGCGGACGGGGACGACCGTCCCGGCCTTGAACTGGTCGGCCAAGGGGCACCGGTTGCCCACGGAGGCGGAGTGGGAAAAAGGAGCGCGCGGCGGCCTGAGTGGAAAGCGCTTTCCCTGGGGGGACACCATCAGCCACAGCCAAGCGAATTACTATAGCCACAGTTCTTCCGCCTATGACGTCAGTCCTACGCGAGGGTATCATCCAAGCTATGCGGCGGGCAACACGCCCCACACGTCGCCCGTGGGGAGCTTTGCCGCGAATGGCTATGGACTGCAGGACATGGCAGGGAACCTTTCGGAATGGTGCTGGGATGGCTACGGGGCCTACGCGCCGGGGGTGCCGTTGGATCCCAAGGGGGCGAGGGCGAGCGGGGGCCGCGTGCTCCGGGGCGGCAGCTGGGAACCCTATGGCGACATCTGCCGCTCCGCGTACCGGAACTACCACTCCCCGGGCTTTCAGGGCAACATTCTAGGCTTCCGGGTGGCCCGCCGCTCCGCTCCTTCAATCAGCGCGACCACTTCGGATCAAGTGATCGACACCAAAGATCCTTTGGCGTGGGTCTTGTTCAACGCGGCGGAGGCAGCGCTCCCCGTGACGGATCTCGGGCTGCTCAGCCTGAGCCCTTTGGAAAAGCTTTCCACCGTCAGCGGCGGCAAGGCGCACGACGGGACCTCGGCCCTCAAGTTTAGCTCCGTGGATGGAGCGGCGAGCTACGCGGAGCGCAGCATTGCGGGGCCGGCGCTGGTCAGCTTTTGGTGGCGGGCTAGTTCGGAGAAGGACTACGACTTGTTCAGCTATAGCATCGATGGCGTGGTCCAGGAGTCAATCAGCGGAGACGGGGTTTGGTTGAGGCGCTCGCTTACCCTAGGGGCCGGGCGGCACGCGGTGCGCTGGACCTACCGCAAGGATGACGCTGACAAAAACTTTGAGGACGCGGGCTACCTCGATGAGTTAGTGATCTTGAATGCCTACCGCGACTTGGAGGTCAGCCGTGGCGGATCCATTCTGGAGGGAGGCGTCACCGTAGACTACGGCGCGGTGAAGCTGGATGACCCCGAGGTCGCCAAGGCGATCACCTTCAAGAATGTCGGCACGATCTTGATGCCGATCACCGCTAGCCTGCTGACGGATGGCGGCTTTGTTTTCGCTAATGGGCAAATGGCTCTAACTCAAAATTTAGCACCGGGCCAGGAAGCAAGCTTCAGTCTGATGTTGCAGACGGGCGTCGCGGGACGGAAAAACGCCCTGCTTCAGATCACGGCGGCGGGCAGTCGCACGGATCCCCCCGCGATCACCCTGAGCGGGTTGATTCAAGCACCGATTTTGCAGGTCGCGGGCAGCGGCATGGTGCGGCGGAGTTTTCTTAACAAGGGGACGGCGGCGGCCTGGGAGATGGCGACGACGGGCTTGCCGGGAGGCGCGAGCGGTGCCGCGCTCAAGACGGGGAGCACGCCGGACAACGGGAACTCGACGATTGGAGCCCGCTTTGACGGGCCGGGCTTGCTGCGCTGGCAGTGGAAGGTTTCGGCTCAGAAGGACTTCGACTGGCTCGCCTGCGAGGTGAATGGAGTGGAGGTGGCGGGGCTTTCCACCAAAGCCGCCGTCTGGCAGTCGCAGGTGATCCAAGTGCCTGCAGAGGCGGAGGTGCGCTGGATTTACCGCAAGGACGCCGCCAACCAATCGGGCACGGATTCCGGTTACTTAGTCGATGTCCGCTTCGACAAGTTTTCTGGGGCGCCGGTTAGCTTCAACGATTGGAGTGCCGCTCAGGGCGGGATCGCGCCGCTCGAGGTGACGGGCCCAGGGAAAATCCAAGGCGTGTTTGCTTGGTTGGGTGGGTTTGATCCGGCGGCCGGGCCGGGCGAGGGTCAATACCAGCCGATCGTGAGCGACGGGTTTTACCGCTACCGCTACGCGATTTCCAAGACGGCGGGAGGCCAGGTGCAGCCGCAGGCATCCAGC
>CALQKQ020000471.1 GCA_943331195.2 Akkermansia muciniphila
GCTATAGAGTCATTAGCGACGTATGCTGGCCCAATTGTGCCAAAGTGCCCCGCTGCGCGTGAATTCCACGTCGCTGATTATTTGAAGACGACAAGGCGTGTTCACGCCGAAATAATCTTCCGCGAGCCAATCAACGGTCCGCTCGTCATTGGGCGCGGACGTTTTGCGGGATTCGGGTTGTTATTACCCGTGGACTGACAAGTTTAAAAATTAAATCCGACATGACGCGCTATCTTCTATCCCGCAACGTTACAAGCTCCCACTTCGGCCTCGGGCTTTTTGTTCCGGCGGAGCCCTCCTAAATATACCCATGAAAGAATATCTTTTCACCATACAATCGAAAGACTTCACGGCCTGCGCGGTGCTGGTGGGGGAGTGGACGCTGTATGAATTTGCGGAGTTTATCATTCTGAAGGCGGTGGAGTTTGAGTTTGATCATGCGTTCGAGTTCTGCGATAACTACGAAAAACCGTTTCAGAGCAGGGAACGCTATACGCTGTTTGCGGACTTGGAGGACTGCGAAGAGGAGGATCCGGGAGTGAAAGAAACGTTGGTTTCCCAGGTGTTTGCCGAGGGGAAGCGGATGGCTTTTTTGTTCGACTATGGGGATACCTGGCGCTTTGCGGTGACCTGCACGGTGATCAGGGAATCCTCGGGAAAACGACGTTCAAGAAAGGTGGTCATGACCCTAGGGGATCGGCCGGAGCAGTATCCTGACATGGAGGAGTAGTGTGCCCGCCCCGGGGAAGCCGACCGCGGTTTCTCCTGCCCGATTTCCTTTCCCCATGAAATCCTCCTCCTCCAAAAAACCGCGGGCGGCAGAGGCGGACGGCGCGCAGCCGGAGTTTTGGGAGACGGGAGCGCGGACCGACGGTCCGCCCCAGCCATCCGGCAGTCTTCCCGAAACGGAAACCAAGGATGGGGAGGAAGCAGGAGCCGCGCGGGAATTCGTTCATTTGAGAGGGGAACCGGAGGCAGAGCTGGCCGCCGCGAAGCCGGGGGGGGCGGAGTTAAATCCGGCAGGGGTGGGAAATCCCGCCGCGGAAGAGGGCTTGGCAGTGGGAACGCTGGCCGGGCTTTCCCGGCTAGATGAGCCGATGCCTGCGCGGATGCTCAACGAGTTCGTGTATTGCCCGCGGCTATTCTATTATGAATACGTGGAGGGGACCTTTGTGGAAAATGCGGATACGGAGCGCGGAAAGGCGCTGCATGTGAAGGTGGACAAGGGGAGGGGCGATTTGCCGGCGGCGCGGAAGGCGAAGGGGAATCCCGAGGCCGACAAGGTTTGCCCAGCCGGGGGGGAGGGTCGTGCTCCCGGTGAGGCCGCCGCGGGAGCGGAGGTTGATGCCCTGGGGGATTCCCCCGCGGGGGAGGACGGAGCGATAGCGGCGGAGGCGGAAGCGGAGGCAACGGGTTTGATCCACTCGCGGTCGGCGCTGCTGAGTTCCTAGCGCCTCAGGGTGGTGGCGAAGATGGATTTGATCGAGGCCACGGTGAGCCTGGCGGGCGGCGGCGCGGCGGATCGGGAGGTGCTGCGGGTGACGCCTGTGGACTATAAGGCCGGAGCCCCGCGCCAAGGAAAAGAGGCCAACGAACTCTGGGATGCGGATCGCATGCAACTGGGCCTGCAAATCCTAATTCTGCGGGACAATGGCTATGTCTGTGAGGAGGGGGTGATCTATTACCGGGCGACCAAGCAGCGGGTGCGCTTGGAGATGCCGACGGAGCTGGAGCAGTGGATCATCGAAAACATCCGCGAGGCGCGTCGGACGGCCGCGGGGCCAATGCCGCCGCCCCTGGTGGCTTCGCCCAAATGTGTGCGCTGCTCGCTGGCTCCGGTGTGCCTGCCAGATGAGACGCGCCTTTTGACCAGGGGATCGAGCCCAGCCGCCGGGACGGATGACGCAGCCAGCGAAACCGCGGCGCCGCCGCGGTCGGAGGGCGCTTCCCCTGGCGGCGGCACCCTGCCGGTGCGCCGCCTGTTGGCGGCGCGCGACGACGCCCGGGCCCTCTATCTAAATACGCCGGGGCTGCGGGTGGGGATCCGGGACGAGGTGCTCGTGGTGAAGGAAGGCGACCGAGTGCTGCAGGAAGTGAGGACCGGGGACGTAACGCATGTGGCGTTGTTCGGGAATATCCAAATCAGCACCCAGGCCGTGCAGTTGCTCTGCGAGAAGGAAATTCCGGTAGGGTATTTTTCCATGGGTGGCTGGTTTTACGGGCTGACCCGAGGCCATGGGATGACGAACGTCTTCACGCGGATCGAGCAATTCCGTCAGGCGGAAGACCCGCTGCGCTGTCTGGCGCTAGCGCGGCGCATGGTGCAGGGGAAGATCCGCAACCAACGCACCCTGCTCATGCGACTGCATGTGGAAGCGCCCGCCCCAGTGCTGGCCCGCCTCAAACAGGCCGCGCAAGATGTGCTGAGGGCGGGAAATCTCCAGGAGCTGCTGGGCATGGAGGGCGCGGCCGCGGCACTGTATTTTCAAAACTTCAGCGGCATGATCAAAGTAGCATCCGGGGAAATGGATGAATTGCCCGGTTTGGAAGATCCGACGAGGGCTCCCGAGCCGCCGGTCTTCACCTTCGACTTTGTCCGGCGCACCCGGCGTCCGCCGACCGATCCGGTCAATGCCCTGCTGTCGCTGGCCTACAGCCTGCTGGCCAAGGACTGCACCATCGCGGCTCTGGCGGTGGGGCTGGATCCGTATGTCGGCTTCTATCACCAGCCGCGGAATGGACGACCTGCCCTCGCGCTGGATCTGATGGAGGAATTCCGCCCACTCATTGCAGAAAGCACCGTGCTCACGGCGATCAACAACCGCATGCTGCGCAGCACCCATTTTGTGAAGGCTGGCGATGCGGTGAACCTGACGCCCGCCGGCCGGAAAATCTTTTTTCAAGCCTATGAGCAACGCATGAATGCCCTAATCACCCATCCTATCTTCGACTATCGGGTCAGCTACCGGCGAGTGCTGGAACTGCAAACGCGCCTGCTCGCCCGGCACCTCACCGGGGAGATCCCAGACTACATTCC
>CALQKQ020000472.1 GCA_943331195.2 Akkermansia muciniphila
ACCTCGGAATTGTAGCCGTTGAGATTGACGTCAAAGGGCTTACATAAGTCGTTCGGATTGGCCCCAAATTTCCCGCTCCGAATCGTGGCGTAGCCAGCCTCCTTCATGGCCTGCGGAAAGGTCTTGGTCTTCCCATTGCCATAGCCCAAGTTGTGAAACAGATGGCAGCCAGTGTAGAGCATCGTCCGACTCGGCAAACACACCGACCCGATGTGCGCTCCGAACGTGTAGGCATGGCGGAAAACAAATCCCCGCTCTACCAGCTTATCCAAGTGCGGCGTCTTCAGCTGGGGATTGCCCAGCGCCCGAATCCCGTCCGGCCGCAGGTCATCGGCCAATAAAAACAGCACGTTAGGCTTGCGCGGGCTCGCCGGGGCCTCCGCCGCCGCCCCCGCTGCCGCCAACCCAAATCCCAACCACAGGACCAAGCCCCAGCACCTCCTCCAAGCAGCAGGGAGCGAGGGCTTCAGGCGGACCGAGAGAACAAGTAAAGTCGTCATAACAAAAGAGGGCCCCGACCGCTCAGCCGGATCTCCCCACCCTACCCCTACAGACAGCCGCCTCGCCGCGAAAGGCAGAAATCGCCCCGCCTCCGCAGTAGGCAAATAAGCCAACGGCCCCCCGCCAGCCCTCCACCATCCCATTTCCCCAGCCGCGCCGCACCCCACCTCCACCTATCACCTATCACCTATTCCACCACCAACTCCCCCCGCATCACCCGCCAGTGCCCCGGAAAAGTGCAAAGATACGGATAGCGCCCCGGCTGCGCCGGAGCCGTGAAACGCAGCTCCGCCTCCTGCAGTGGCTGCACCAATGGCGTGCTGTGAAGCACTAACTTCGAATCCGGGATGTATTGCTTCGCCAGCCCATCGGGCTGCGCCGCCAACTGATCCGCTAAAGCCCCCACCGCCTCCACCGCCCCAGGCTGCAGAATCAACAAATTGTGCAACATCAAATCAGGATTCTCAAAGCGCAGCCGCACCTTGGCCCCAGCCTGAACTCGCAGCTCCCTCGGGGAAAATTGCAATTGATTCGGCACCGCCTGCACCCGCAAGGCATCCCCCAGTGCCGCCTGTTCCTGCGCCAAGCGAGCCCCCAACACTTCCAGCCCCGCCGCATCCTCCGCCAGGCGCACCCCCGACAAGCGCTGCCCGAGGGGGTCGTAGCAATAAACCGCAGGCGGCGCCGCCCCTATCTTGCGGAAGGTCAGCTCCAGCACATTCAACCCCGGGCGCAATCCTAATTGAACTTGCTGTTCGTTGCTCCACATCGAGTCCGACGACAACAGCCGCACCCCATTGACGCTGATATCCACATAGCCATGGCGAACCGCTAGGACCGCCGCCTGGGCCGCCTCCGCCACCAAGAAAGTCCGGTAAACCCCCGGCCCCGGCCCCTTCGGCGAGGCCGCCGCGCCATCATAAGCAGTCCCCTGGGCCTTTTCGCTCCCTTCCGCCCCTAGCCAAAGCCAATGGCGCAACTGCGTCTCCGGGGAAACTTCCAATACCGGCACGCTGCGCCCTTTCGCCGCCTGGGTGCCAAACTCCAAGTCCCGCAACATCCGCGCCACATCCGCGCTGGCAGGATGAAACCCCGCCAGCGCCTGTTCCACCGCCGGATAGCGCGGCCGCAAGTGCGCCACCGCATCAATCACTTCCATCTGCACCCGCGGATGATCGTCAGCCGCCCGCCGCCGCAGCAAGTCCACCACATTAGGCAAGCGCTCCGCTTGCAGTCGCATCAATGACACCGCCGCCGCCCGGTGCATCGGCGAGGCGCCGCTGAGCAATTCCTCCAACAGCGCCGGGCGAGTTTGCTCCAGCCCCTCAGCCACATAAAGCGCCTCCAACGCCGCCTGCGCAAAGCCCGCCCCTTGGCGATCCAGCCCCGCCACCCACCCGTCCAGGGCCGCCAACACCGCCACCCCGCCGCGCCGCAACTCAATTCGCGCATGCTGCCGCACCACATCCTGCGGATGCTGCAGCAAACCCAGCAACTCCGCTACCCCCGCGCCCTCAATGCGCGGAAACTCCCGCACCACCGGCTTGCCCTGGTGCACCACCCGCCAAATCCGACCGTGCTCGTGGTCCCAGTGGGGATCCCGCATGGCGTGCTGGGCGTGGCCAATGATGACGCTGCAAAAGTCCGATACATAGAGGGCCCCGTCGAGCCCAAACGCCAAATCCGCCGGGCGAAAGGCAGCGTTAGGCGAAGAAACCACATCCAAGCGGTCCGATCCCCGCACCATGCCCTGATCAAAATTAAATTTCGTCAGGGAAACCGCATAGCTCCCCAGCAACGCCGCCGAGGCCATCCCCTGCTGGTATTCATCAGGAAAGTTAGGACTAGAAATGCTCGCCGCCGCAGATCCCTTCCCATAGCTGACCGCCTGGGCATAGGCGAAGGGATGGTAGACGCCCAGCGGAGTCCATGTCAGTGGCAGCGCGTCTAGCACGATGCCATCTCCATACATTTGAAACAGATTGCCCGTGCGATCATAGGTGATCTTCCAGGGATTCGGCGTCGTGCTCTGCCACTCGGTCTCCGCCCGGCCCGTCCGCAGATTCAACCGATAGGTGGTGGCATCTATGCCCCGCACCACCCCAAAAGGCGTCTCCAACTGCGAGCGGTGAAACACCCCATCACAAAAAAGCACGTGCCCCACCGGATCCGTCGCGATCATCCCACCGTGGTGCGAATCCGTCACATCAATGCCCCGAAAAACCTCCCGGCGGCGGTCCGCCTTGCCGTCGCCATCTCGGTCCTCCATCAACCACAACTTCGGCTGCTCCGAAACCAACACCCCCGCCTCCGTGAACGCCACCCCATCCAGCGCATCCAACCCCTCCGCAAAAGCCGTGCAGCGGTCCGCCTTACCATCGTGGTCCGTATCCTCCAAAACAATGATTTTATCCTGCGGCGGCAAGCCAGGCACGGTGTGCGGAAACGAAGGCATCGTCACCGCCCACAGCCGTCCCCGCGCATCAAAGGCAATCTGCACCGGATTGCGCAAGTC
>CALQKQ020000473.1 GCA_943331195.2 Akkermansia muciniphila
ATTTTGCCGAGGCCGATGCCGCAGTCGCGGAGGAAGTGGCGGCGGTTGACGTCGAGGGGAGAGGGGCGGTGCATAGGGGTTTAGCCTTTGGTGATGAATTCGTCCAAGTTGAAGAGGGCGCGGGCGAGGGCGGTCCAGGCGGCGATGGTGGGGGTGGCGTCGTCGCCGGCGAGGGCGCGGGCGGTGTCTGGGGCGGCGGCGAAGGTGGCGCGCTGTTGTTCGAGGAAGGCGAGGAGTGGGGCGGATTCGGCGGGTTCGGGGGGGCGGGAGAAGCAGCGGAGGTAGGCGGCGGCGAGTTGGTCGGCGGGGGAGCCGGGGAGGAGGGCGAGTTGGCGACCGAGGGCTTGGGAGGCTTCGATGATGGTGACGTCGTTGAGGAGGGAGAGGGCTTGGAGGGGGGTGTTGGTGCGGTCGCGGCGGACGATGCAGGCGTCGCCGACGGGGGCGTCGAAGGTGCTAGCGAAGGCGAAGGGGGCGGTGCGTTTGGCGAAGGTGTAGAGGGAGCGGCGGTAGCGGTCGGGGCCGGAGCTGGTGGTCCAGGAGCGAGCGCCGTAGGTGCCTTCGGTGGTGACGCTGGGGGGTTGGGGGGGGAAGACGCTGGGGCCGAGCCTTTTATCGGAGAGGAGGTTGGCGGCGCGGAGGGCGGAGTCGCGGAGTTCTTCGGCTTCGATGCGGAGGCGGGGGCCGCGCCAGAGGTGTTTATTTTCGGGGTCGGCGGTGGCGGGGGCGGGTTGGTCGGCGTTGGCTTGGCGGTAGGTGTGGCTGAGGACGAGGCGGCGGTGGAGTTGTTTTTGGGACCAGCCGTCGTCCATGAAGCGGACGGCGAGCCAGTCGAGGAGGAGGGGGTGGGAGGGGAGTTCGCCTTGGTAGCCGAAGTCTTCTTGGGTTTTGACGAGGCCGCGGCCGAAGAAGGCGGCCCAGGCGCGATTGACGACGACGCGGGCGGTGAGGGGTTGGTCGCGGCTGACGAGCCAGCGGGCGAAGCTGAGGCGATTGGGGGGGGCGCCTGGGGGGAGGGGGTTGAGGACGCTAAGGACGGCGGGAGAGACGGCGGCGCCGGGTTGGGTGAATTCGCCGCGGTTGTGGAGGAAGGTGGGGCGGGGGTTTTCGGCGGGGCGTTCTTGGAGGACGAGGGTGGTGAGGCCGTGGGGGGGCAGGCGGAGTTGGTCGATTTCTTGGCGGGCGGCGGCGAGTTCGGGGGCGTGGAGGAGGAATTCCTGTTGGAGGAGGAGTTGATCTTGGGGGGAGGTTTTTTGATGGAGGAGGGCTTGGCGGTCGGCGGGGAGGGAGCTGGCGCGGATGTCGCCGGTTTGGCTGGTGAAGGAGATGCGGAATTTGCCGAGGGAGCAGGCGAAATGGCGGCCGAACATCATGGTGAGGGAGAGGTCGGTTTGGTTGGCGGCGAGGGGTTTTTCGAGGAGGAAGACGGCTTCGTGGGCGCGGCCTTGGCCTTCGGCGCAGCTCCAGCCGGTTTCGGGATTGCCGTCGATGGCGAGAGCGGAGTTGGCGTCGGAGCCGAAGGCGTTTTTGGCGTAGCTGTGGGAGGCTTGGGTGATTTTGAGGGTTTGGCCGTCGTGGCGGAGTTGGAATTCGCCGAGGAAGAAGTCGCCTTTGGGGCCTTCGTAGTAGGCGAGGCCGGGGCCGCGGGCGGGGAGGCGGTCGTCGGGGAGGGCTTCGAGGCGGATGGCGGTGGTGCCTGGGGGGACGTTGGGGAAGCGGAGTTCGTAGGTATCGGCTTTGGTGATGTCGCCGCTGACGAAGATGGAGGCGTCGGGCTGGATGGTGAGGAGGGGGAGGTTGGAAGTGGCGGAGGCGGGGGCGGTGGGTTGCCAGTTGGCGGTGTGGAGGCGTTGTTCGGCGAGCCAGGTTTCGGTGGCGTTGGCGAGGGCGTTGGGGGCGATGGTGGGGGTGGAGGCGGGGAGTTGGCCGACGCTGAGGCGGAGGCGGCCGATGGTGTGGCGGGTTCCGTAGAGCTGCTTCACGGCGACCTGCACATCGCCGCCTCCGGTCCAGGGTTTTTCTAAAGTGAGGATGAGGGATTTGGGGGCGTGGAGGTCGCTTTTTTTGTCGTCGACGGCCCAGCCGTTTTGGGTTTGGCGGTCGATGGCGTTGCTGGCGGGGAAGCCTGGTTGTTCGGCGTTGGGGGAGGCTTGGGAGAGGGCGAGGGTTTGGCCTGAGGCGGTGACTTCGATTTCGCTGAGGACGAAATTGCCGTGGGGGGTGCGGCCGGGGCCTTTGGCGGGGAGGGAGTCGTCGGGGAGGGCTTCGAGGCGGAGGTGGGTGATGGGGGATTGGATGCCGGAGAGGCGGATCACGGAGGTGGCCTGGTCTGGGCCGGGGGAGGGGAAGAGGAGGGAGTGGTCGGGGAGGAGGCGAGGGGAATCGCCTGGGGTGGTTTCGAGGACGGTGGGGAGGGGGGTTTCCCAGGCGATGGTGTCGAGGGCGGCGGCGGGGGCGGCCCACTTGCTGGGGAGGGCGGCGAGGCGTTGGGCGAGTTTGCGGAGGCGTTCGGCTTCGTCTTGGGGGTGGGAGGGTTGGGGGATTTCGAGGTCTGGTTCTTCGGCGTTGTTGAGGAAGGCCATCATGGAGAAATACTCTCGGTGAGTGATGGGGTCGTATTTGTGGGTGTGGCACTGGGCGCACTGGAGGGTGAGGCCGAGCCAGGTGGCGCTGGTGACGGCGACGCGGTCGACCATGGCGTGGTAGCGGTATTCGAGGGGGTCGATGCCGCCTTCTTCGTTGAGCATGGTATTGCGGTGGAAGCCGGTGGCGATGCGTTGGGCGATGGTGGGGTTGGGGAGTAGGTCTCCGGCGATTTGGTCGATGGTGAACTGGTCGAAGGGGAGATCGGCGTTGAGGGATTGAATGACCCAATCGCGGTAGGGCCACATGGTGCGGTCGCGGTCTTTTTCGTAGCCGTTGGTGTCGGAGTAGCGGGCGAGGTCGAGCCATTTGCGGGCCCATTTTTCGCCGTATTGGGGGGAGGCGAGGAGGCGGTCGACGG